>PWNO01000014.1 GCA_003557765.1 Bacteroidales bacterium | reverse complement strand
TGAGGGACTTGAGGGACTTGAGGGACTTGAGGGACTTGAGAGACTTGAGGGACTTGAGGGACTTGAGAGACTTGAGGGACTTGAGGGACTTGAGAGACTTGAGGGACTTGAGGGACTTGAGGGACTTGAGGGACTTGAGGGACTTGAGGGACTTGAGAGACTTGAGGGACTTGAGAGACTTGAGGGACTTGAGGGACTTGAGAGACTTGAGGGACTTGAGGGACTTGAGAGAACTGGTAGATGAGCAAAAGTCATTGGATGGGTAATTTACAAAGAGCGAAAAAACACTAACGTATCCTTAGATATTCCTGATCAAACCGTGCAAATTCAGCGGTAATGTCAACCACGTTGTTGTGTCGCATGCAATGACCGACATAGGCCCGGTCGTCAATGACAAAAACAGCGCAGTTCCTGGTTCTGTTTCGAAGGGGCAATCTTGAAACTTTTTCCCAACTGTCGTTATGAGGATCGTAAGCATACAGGTACCTGTTTAAATCATCAACAGACTGGTTGGAAGAGGTGCCCAGGCCGGCATACGCCTGGCCATCGACAACAAAGGCCGATCCCCCGTAAACTGCTTTTGGGAATGGATTTAGCTGTACCCAAGTGTTGCTGTTCAGATCGAAACGGTAAAAGTCGTTTACCGGGTTGTTTTGAGATTGCCCTGTTCCCACATACAGCTGATTGCCGAGGCTAAATCCAAAAGCCCCTGTGAGGTCGGATATCGGGTGTGGCGGCATTTCAATCCACGCATCATTGTGAGGGTCGTATTCAAAAAAATTGGTACCAATACCCCACTGATCGAGTCCTGCCAAAATGAATGCACGGTCGCCTGTTTCCAGGCTCAGCCTTCCATAATGATTCACATGCTCATAAGGGAAAGTTTCTTTTTCAGGAAACTGATGTGGCGTGACATACTCCACAACCCGACCCCTGTTTGGGAAACCCGGAAGATGCCCGGCGACTATGAATGGACGATCATCAACAACAAAAGAGTTTACATACATGGAAACAAATGACAAATCAAATGCTGTGCTCCACGAATCGGTGGCGGGAACATATCGATAATACCTGTACGTGGTACTGTACGACGAATGTGTGCAACCTCCATAATACCCGTTGACATTGCGTGAAAAAGCGGTAGGGTACCCGCATCTGTCATGGGCGGGTTGACCAATTTTATACCACGGAACGATATGGTAAAACAGGTCATCCGATTTACCCCTCCGTGTATTGTAAGTGACCTGGATTTTGCTTTCGGTTCGAAATCCTACGTCATCCAGGACGGCTATTATCCGGGTGCTGGTCCATTCAACAATTGTAAATGCATCATCGATCTGTGTTGTTAAAGAGACCCAGTTCAAGGGTTCATCCGTAGCATGTCCAAGGTGTTGCCCGAAGATCATAATGGTATCGCCGTCATAACCCTCCTCCGGATAGAACCCCTCAATTACAGGAGGACTGTTGTAAAACAATTCCCCTGCTACAATAGATTGGCCGGCAATTTCAACAATAATTTCCGACTTTTCGGCAAAACGTATAACTGGTACAGTTGCCATGAGGGTGTCTGCACTGAAACCGATTATGTCGGCTGGGATTAACCCCGTATTGTTGACTCGACTGAAAAACACTTTTGTTTCGTCGGGATGTCCGGCCAGCCTTTCCCCAAAGATCAGGATTGTATCCTGCCATACACCCGCTTCCGGGTAAAACCCTGTAACGTCGAACATCTCTCCTGAAAACACCACTTTTTCCCGATCACCCAAATAAAGATAGTCATCATCCCTGGCAAAGGCATAAATATAGACATCCGAGTCAAGCACCTGCTGGTTGGAGAGGTAATGGTCGAACTTCAGGGCTTCCCCTGTCTCGCCTACAATGATGGTATCTTGTGACAAGAGACTTTGCCCAACCTCTATGCTAATAATAAAGCCATAGGCAATGGTATCTCTGCCCTCCCAGGCACCACCGGCAATTTCACCACGGAGCAAAGCTCCTGCTGTGTTGATGTTTGATGGATGCAGGGTAGTAACATGCGGAAACTGTTTCTCAGGGGGGAATTCTGTCTCTTTTGAACAACCCAGGAATAAAGGCAACAGGAATAGCAGTAAAAAACAAATTCTAAACATTCCGGGTGATCTGTTTACAAACGAAGCTTTATAGTTCAGCTTTTTTAATTCGGTTTTGAGCTTATTGCATGCAAATATAAGAGGATTTTGCAAAAGATTATATATCAAAAACAAACAGCAGCCTAAACTCAAAGCGCTCTTCTTGGGGCAGGTATATGGTGCGTAAGCCCAGGCCCATGGGCGAGAAGGAGCGCAACACATGGATGTCGCTCATGAAGTCGGCACCCAGCGAATACAGGTCTTCATCCGTGGTGAAAGGATCTCCTTCTTCGGGTGTGATGCTGCGCGTGGCCCGGGCATAGTCGCCAAAGAAGTTGAGCGTGAAACGTTTTATGTAAAGCACCGAAGGGATATTCCATTCGGGATATGCCAGCGGCAAGCTGTAGTCGGCCGAAAAGCTATAGGTGCGTTTGTCGTAGCGGCCGGAGATGCCGCGCGGGTAGTTGATGAGGTTCGGGAATCTGAACTGAAGTGCAAGTTCATTTTTATCTCTGACTCTTCCGGTTCCGAAAACTCTTTCCTGGAAAGCAGCAGAAAAGCGCAAGCTATGATGCTTCATAAAGCCGGGGAAATATGCAATAAGCCGCGCCGAGCCAATATATCCCATATCACTTTTACCAAAGATTGAATGCCGATAATTGAGGTCAATGATTTGCGCCCATCTTGGGGCCATGTCACGCGCTACCGTTCGCATCTGGCGGTAGGCCGTTATTCTGTAAGCCAATGTACCTACATCATTGCCAAGCAAATTAATAGTTGAGTCGTTGGCTAATTGAAAATCATCATTTGAAAAAGCAATTTTGACAACCCCGGGGCGTAATGTAGGTGTTAAACCATAGAGGTGCGGGCCGGATCGAAATCTCAATGGAATACGAATACCAAGATCAAGGCTTTGGTTTTTGTAATACTCTGTTTTGATCTCAGAGTGCTCTGGCACAGACTCGTCAAGTATGAACGCCCGCCGCAACCCGCTCTCCGCAGTGATGTCGATTACCGGGTACAGCCCGAGGTATGAATACCTCACGAAAAACTTCCCCAGCTCCTCGTTGATGTCATATTCGTAGCCCAGTTCAGCGATTGAGGTACTCAGTGCATTTTGTGACAACAATGACAG
>PWNO01000243.1 GCA_003557765.1 Bacteroidales bacterium | reverse complement strand
GCCATGACCAACAAGGGCCCGCAGCACGACGAGGCCTGGCTGATCTTCATGGATATGGTGAATAATCAGCTTCCAAGCTTCGAAGACAAGGCCGATGCCTTGCACTACATGCCGATGTTCCGCACCTGGTTCGGGCTGCAGGGCTTGTGCAAGCTGTGCTGGAACGACGTGGTGCCCGAGAGCAACGCCGAAGCCGACGAGCCGCACAAAATTCCGGAGCACGTCGATAACTACGTGGCCATCTACGAAGGTGTTACCGGCAAGCCCTTCGACAAGGAGGAGCTGATCCGCCAGAGTGAGCGGGTGTATAACTTCCAGCGGGTGTTTAACCTGCGTCGCGGCTATGGCAAGCGCATCCACGATGCCCAGCCTTATCGCGCCGCCGGACCCGTAACGGCCGAAGAGTACGAATCGCGCGCCGAACGCTACGACAAGCAGCTCAAAGAAGACGTTGGCTTTGACCCGGAAGGAAAGTCAACAGAAGAAAAAATGGCCGCCTTGCGCAAATACCGCGAAGACCGCTACGAACAACTGCTCGATGCCGTGTATAAGCGCCGCGGCTGGACATTGGACGGAATACCAACCATCGAACACCTCAAAGACCTGGGCATGGACCTGCCCGAAGTGGTGGAAGTGGTAAAACAACATCTTAATTAGTGTCTGCGCAAGCTTTGAACTCGAACATTACAAATCAGACACTTGACAAGATTGACAGACTTTTATTGAGAAAACATCCGATAAACAGCTTCTAGCCTAAGGGGCTGCTCCAAATGGGGCAGCCCTTTTTTCTTTTTGAACAAGCCTTGTTGTTATTTTCAAAATAAATTAACATGCATTATTTTTGTTTTAATCAAAATTTTTGATATCTTGCAGTAGTATTTCGTTTCAATGAATTGTTTGATTCAATGAATTGTTTTTGACAAGATTTATAGATACCTGATTTTAAAAACATTACTAACCAAAACCCATGCTTATGAAACATACTGCACGACCTCCATAAAGTCTTTTGGAGAGATTATTCAGGCCCATTTATTCTAAGTTTTTTCGTTTCAACTGCTTTTTTTGTTTAGATTTTGCAGCTTGAGCGAATATTTTTAATTATTAACAAAACATTTAATCATGAAGAGAAAACTACTATTTAGTATCCCGATGCTTTTTGCTTTGGTGCTGTTTTTTAGTTACAACAGCTGGGCGCAGGAAACCATTTTGGATGAGACTTTGCGTGACGGAGAAGCTCCAGCAGGGTGGACAGATTATGAAATTGACTGGCGCACGGCCGCCGGCGGTTATGCGCTTTTCGAGGACGTTGACTCCTGGTTGGAAACACCCATTCTTGATTTAAGCAATTATGAAAATGTTGAATTAACGTTTGATGTTGCGAAATTTGGTGCCGGTGAAGATGGCCCGATAACCGTGCTTGTCTCTGATGACGGTGGTGAAACCTGGGATGCCCAAACTTTCGAATCTCCTATACCAACCGATGCTACCTATTTGACATCCGGGCCAACATTGATTGTTGCCACCGGTGAAGAAGTTGTTATTCGCTTCACCCGCACTGAGAGCCCTTCGGCCAAAAGGTTAAGAGATGTATTATTAACTGGTAACCAAATGGGCGTTACAGCCGCCCCTGTATTTAACCCCGATGGCGGAACATTTTTCAGTCCTGTGGAAGTAGAAATTACCTCAGAGACGGAGGATGCTACCATTTTCTTTAGTTTCACCGGCGAGGAAGAATCATGGGAAGAATATGTCGCGTCAGTTCCGGTAACCGCAACAACATCGCTTTATGCTTACGCCGCTGCGGAAGGGTTGGACGACAGCGAAGTGGTTATGGCTGAGTTTAACTTTCCGGAAGTAACAGAAGTGGAAACACTTGCTGCTTTGCGCGAAATGCCTGACGATGGAACCATCTATATGTTCACCGGTGAGGCTGTGATCGTAGCCATGGACGACTTCCGCAACCGCAAGTTCATCCAGGACGAAACAGCTGCCATCCTGATTGACGATCAACCCGGAGTCATTACTACTGAATATGATTTGTATGACGTGATCACAAATGTTCCCGGCAAGCTGAATATCTGGAACAACATGGTAAGGTTCCAGCCGGAAGCCAATACGCCGGAGGCTACACTCAACACTCCTGTTGAGCCGCAATTGTTTACCCTCGACGAGATAACGGAAGATGATCAGGCAAAACTGGTTCATTTTGAAAACCTAACTTTTGTTGACATTGACGACGGCGAGACATTTTCAAACGGCACCAATTATACAATAACTGATGGTGAAGAAGAATTTGTGCTGAGGACAGATTTCTGGCACGTTGATTACATCGGTGAATTGATTCCGCACACCCCGTTTAATGTTAGTGGTGTCATTATCCAATTTAATCAAATCTTCCAGATCGTACCGCGCTTTGCAGCTGATATTGATGTGCCTCTCCAACCCGCCGAGCCACTCGATCTTTTCACCTGGATGGATACAACCGGAGAGAACATACCACCAGAACTTGGAACCGGCAATAATGCACGTGCCGCAGCCCTGTGCATGAATCGTTACGTTGTTGTTCCTTCACGAGAGGGTGGTAACAATGTTTGGGTCTGGGATAGTCATAATCCGGATGACCCACCTGTTGCTCTTAACCCCGGTGATGGCTACGTAAGTGGTTTGTTTGTCATCAACTATGTGAGAGCAGTTGGTGGCCATATCTATGTGTCAAACATGACACTCGGCACTAACAACTGGCATCCCTTTAAGGTTTACCGCTGGGCAGGCCTTGATGCAGAACCGGAAGTTATCATCAACCTTACCTACAATGTTGACGATCCGGCAATGGACTGGGGCCGGCTCGGCGATGCATTCAGCATCATTGGCGATCCTGCCGATGAAGGATCCATTATCGCACACGTTGCCAGTGGCGGCGACGGCAATCGCAATTATCTTAAATGGAATTTCGTTGATGGAGTAAACCAGAACCCGCAAGACCCGGAACTTATTACTGTTGATGCAACATTCAACATCAACTCCTATGGTTCTTTCAACCCCATAGAAGGCGAAGATGAGCTCTTCCTCGTAACAGGCAACACAATGGGTATTGCCCTTGTTGACCTTGACGGCGAAGTGCATTCATACCTTGGAACAGATATTATTCCAATGCGCAGCATGGATCCTCGTGTGTTTTATTATGATGGAAACAGATACCTGAGCTATGTGGTTAGCAATGAAGCCGACGCTGAAAGTGGAGCTTACTATGATGTGATTG
>PWNO01000259.1 GCA_003557765.1 Bacteroidales bacterium | reverse complement strand
TACGATCTGCAAACTGAATTATTCTGATGCTCTGAAACCAAAGAATCGAAAGACAATTTTCCGCACATCCGCATCCAAACGAATCGCCTTCGGCGAAGAGAAACGTAAACTGATTGCTCCGGATGAAAGAAGATCCATCTTCATCTGAATATTCCAACCGACCTATGATTTCCCGGAAGAGAGACCGACTGCCTCTAATCAACCGGCCACCATCGCCGGAATCGACCGGTACACAGGGCAGATCAAGCCGGAGCTGGCAACCCAGGTAAACGCCCCGAAACTTTGAGAGACCATTAGACTATGACCACCACGGGCTGGGTCGCCAGTCCTCCACGTTCGAGAAAAAAGACATGATGCTTCGCAAAAACATTCGACTGGTTATCGCGGGCATTCTGATCACCTTTGGAGGGGCGTATCTCTGGGGATTGATTGTTTTCTCTGGATACGCAATTCAGGAGAATTGGTTCGGTTTTGGAGTGATGATTCTTTCGGCCTACGCGGTTCTCATTATGAGCTGGTTCTTATTACCGATGGGAATTATCGTGGGCTCGATTCTTCCGTGTTTGATCCGCAGCAAGACTTCATTCAGAGCAGCAGCGGGCGGAGCCGCACTCGGTATCTCATGCGGGGTTACCGCAGCCATCATCACTGGAATAGTAGAGAATTGGGCGTACATATCGGGAGCCGGCCAGATTGTGAATCACGATGCGTGGTGGAACCACACCGTTCAGCGATTTACTATTCACGCGATTTCTATGGCTGCTGTAGCTGGAGCGGTCGTTGGAAATTCGTCCGTCCTCCTAAAAAGAAGCCTCGAACCAGGCGAGGTAGTCAACTCCGAGTAGCGCTGCCGCGCTACTCTCCGCGACTACTCTTCACGTTCTGCCAGAGAATGAAGATTTATCAGGAAGAAGACCGAGCCGTTATTCAAAACGGACCCGCAATCGGTGTGGCCGTCTTTATGATTATCATCTTTGGGCTGTTCTTCGTCGCAGGAATTTCGGCGATACTCGCCTATCTTGGCGTCATCACTTCCGAAAATGAGCCCACGTTAGGAATGCTAATCGCTGGCTTGATGTTTACCGTTGTTGGCAGCGTACTCGTCTACGCCGGTTTCCACGTTCTCTTTCATTGGACACGCTACACGTTCTCGAATTCGCGGAGAGAGGTGGAACGCCTTGAGAAATGGTTATGGGGACATGATCTGAAGTTCTTTTCCTATGCGGATGCCTCCTTCGAGACCAAGCGAACACGCAGCGATTACCGTTCCGGTAAGGCAGACAGCCTTTATCTACGGAGTGCCGATGACAGCAGAATTCTCCTGATCGAGGATGAACCCGTAGAGAGTATTCGTCAGTTGACTGAAGAGCTTTCCGCATTTACAGGATTAGGCGCAGATGATGAAAGCGCCTCGGCACAGGTTAGTCCTGACGCGCCGAACACGTTTCGCTTTCTTCTTCCTCGATCGGTGGTTGAGGAGGAATCACCTCGCCAAGCGTTACTCTGGCGTCTAAAGTATGCATCCGTTTTAGCGGGATTCCTTGGTGGCTTTGCGCTGATCGCTGGCTTCGCTGTCACAGCACTTCTTGGGCGGAGCATTTTAGAGGATTTCTTCTTCTACGAGATCTTGTTGGCGATTGCGATTATCTTTCTGATCGGCTTTGGTATCGCTCCAAGTCGGTTGCAGTCCCAGACAAATACACCGGACAGAACAAATCGGAGGAGTCAATGAGTGTTCCGCTGGCGCTCCACCCTCATGACTCTCCTCGACGTTAGGCAAAGATGAAAATAGGAACTGGCAAAGGCCTTCTGATAATCACAGTCTGTGTCGCGCTAGCCGTTCTTTTGGTGCCATGGGCGATCCTTACCGTAGGTGAAGTGAGAAGCGGACCACGCGGGCCAGAATCTGGTGCCGTGCGATCCATAACCCAATCAATTTTGATATACGCGAATGCGCATGATGGCGCATTGCCACAGAGTCTGAAGGATTTGAACACCGAGAGCTTTGCTCTACCGGCGGAATTCACACCCGATATGTTTATTTACGTGGCACCTCGAGACGCGACCTTCGAGATGCCAAGCGACACCCCTCTGGTGATTTTTCCATGGGAAAGTGGCATTCATATTGGATATTTAGGAGGGAATGTTTCTTTCGTCCGAGGCGGTTACGGAAATGCGTTCCCGACCCGATTCGACAGAGAATTACGACGATGGCGGGTGGCCTTCGGAGTCGCCCTTTTGGTGAATCTAATCTTTCTTTCCTACTTCTTCATCAGACGCGGGAAGAGGAACGGAAAGCCTAACAAATCAGGAGAGGGAACGGCGTGAAGCCGCGCCGCCAGAGCGAAAGTCACTGGCGCCGTCCCTCCCTTCGACGTTGGGCGAAGAGAAATGAAAGACCAAGACGATGTATTTCCCCAATGGCCGGCACTTCTCAATGCCGCGCTACTTGTGCTTATCACAGCCATTGTTGCAGGAAGCATCCCGATGTTCGTCTTCCTCTCGTTGGGGTTGGGAATTGGTCTCCTGATCCTCTTCGCTGCCCAGCGCTTGATTTGGGCTTTCCTACACTCCTTCATCCAGAAGAGAATTGTATGGACCGGCTTTCTACTTGCTCCGTCCGTTCTTCTTGCGGGTTTGGTTATTTATTCATTTTTGCCATCCGTCCGAATCAGCTCAGTGCTTGAAGCCGCCCGTCTTGCGAACCTACCGAGATCTGCACACGATGTGCAATACCACCAATGGTCTGGGATATTTTCAGGGGAATCATTTCTGTCCTTTCAAGCCGTCCCGGACGAAATCGAAGAGTTCCTGGCCGCATCTCCGAGTCTTCAGGATGCGGAGGTTACGGTATATTCTGCCAATTACCAGCGCGTGCCGTATCCGGAAAAGGGGGAAGCGTGGGACGTAGAGAAGTTTGATTATTTTTCACCTTCACCTACGTCTCCTGCTTGGTGGAAGGGCGAAATTAAGTCGGGACGCGCCTATGAGATTCCCGCCGGAGAGAAAGGAAATAACTGGGGAGTCCTTCTTCTGGACGACCATTCTTCGACAGTCTTCATACTCGTCGTGCATGGATGACTGGAGCCCAACAAATCGCTGGACTCAACAGAATGGGCTCGCGCCCATTCTGCGAGTCAGCTTGACGTTGGCCGAAAGAAAAACGATGGACAGTGCGGATGTTTCGAGTAGATTTTCATCATGAGCAAGACCTTCGAAGAAATTAGTCGGGATGCAGTATATCTGCCGCGGAAGCAACGCCTTGC
>PWNO01000199.1 GCA_003557765.1 Bacteroidales bacterium | reverse complement strand
TTTGGACTTACCCGGCGTTGCCTTGGGGCGGTGAGTATGGCGGTTTGCAGGAATGGTACGTTCGTTTCGGCATTTTGCCTTTGGGCCGGCTGCCGGAAATGACGGCGGATAGCATCTACGCCCCGGTGACGGCGGGCTGGGCCATGGCCCTGATTCGTTTGGGAGGTTCGGCTCTGGTGATTGCCGTGATCGAAGAGTTTTTCTGGCGAGGTTTTTTGTATCGCTGGCTGATTTCGCGGGATTTTTTGCGGATTAAGTTGAACACGGTGGATTGGGAATCGGCGGCTTGGGTATGTGTGCTTTTCGGTCTGGCTCATCTGGAATGGCTGGCGGCGATCGTTACCGGTATTGTTTATCTGGCGATGATGATTAAGACCAGGGATGTTTGGGCAGTGGCGCTGGCGCATGTGATAACTAATTTATTGTTGGGAATTTATGTCCTCAGAACCGGAACTTATATGTTCTGGTAGGAAATGTTGTAAGCTATCACGGTTCGCCGTTTATCCAAAATCATTTTTTTGTGCATGCGGTATTGCAAGCCTGTTTAATTCACGAGCCAAGTTCGCCGCAGGTTGCTTAGGTGAAACGCCTAAATCGGACCGCTTGACCGCAGCCTTCGAGGATTGCGGTAGACGTTTTTTTGCGTGCTTGCAATCCGTAATCGCGTGAGCGACCTTGTGGCAATGCGACTCACGTCGTTCGTAATCGACCAGGTTCGGGCGGGAAAAATTTCGGGAGAAGATGCGCAGTGCATGGGTGTACAAAAACTTGCTCATACATATACTTGTACATGCCAATCTTTTGCTGAATCCCGGGGAAAATCGGTGAACGGAAACTATGGACTATGAGAGCAAGCAAATTTCTTCCTGTTGGTGGCTTGTCTTGTGCTCATGTTTCGCCCTCTTGTATGTGCCTTTTCTGGGCACCGCCCCTTTATCTCGCCTGGAAGCAATAGCGGCGCTGGGGACCGCTGAGCCCGGGATCGCCGTCGGTGGAGAGCTGGGGGTGGTTACTTATCCGCTTTATCCTTGGCTGGTAAGCTTTTTCCGTTTTCTTGTCGGCCATAATGAATGGGCCGTTAGAATGCCGTCGTTAATCTCTGTCGTTGGGCTCACAGGTATAGGAGCTTTGTTTGCGCACAGGGCCGCCGGCGGGGAAAGAACCGCCATGATAGTAGCTGCCTGCATGACTTTTCTGCCGATTATGATGATTATCGGCGGGCGCCAGGCCAGCGGCCATGTATTGACCGCGTTGCTGTTGAGCGCGGCCTGGTTCATGTGGTATTGGCTGGGGCATGAAAAAAAGCGTTGGTATATAGTGTGGCCCTTGGTTTTGGCGCTGGTGCTGGCGGCGGCTCTGCATACCGGTCCAAAGGCCTTTGCATGGTTTTACTTGCCGCTGTTTTTTCTCCGGCGCCCGTTTCGGATTTGGCGCCGTTTGCGGATGTTTGGTCATTTGGCGGTGCTGCTGCCGGTGGCGGTTTTTTATCTGTATTGGATACATGGTCAGATCGAGGTT
Source organism: Bacteroidales bacterium (assembly GCA_003557765.1). The sequence continues at coordinate 1,749 of PWNO01000199.1, read as the reverse complement.
GCGTTTCTGCTTCCTCTGGAAACGGCGCTGAGTCAGCCGCCGGCGGGTTTCAGCAGGTTTTTCACTTTTCTGGCAAGCTCGTTTTTATTGCTGCTGCCGGCCCCTTTTTTCTTCTGGCCCGGCTTTTGCGTGGCTTTCCGGGCGGTCGAAAAAAACCGCGAGCTAGCCTCCTTCTTGAGAACTTTAATCATCCCTCTTTTCTTGATAATTTGGCTGTTGCCGCGGGGGTATCCGGCCGATTTAACCGTCTTGATTGTGCCTCTGGCAGCTCTGGCCGGGATGCATTACGAAATCCTTCTCCGGCGCCATCGTTATGTCTTCGCCAGGATTTTATCCAGCCTGGAAACGGTCGTGCTGGCACTGGCGTTGACAGTTTTATTATTCTGGTTGTTGGTCGTCATCGGGATAGCCGAGATTGCACCATTAAATGTGACTTATCAGGTTCTGGCATTGGCTACCTCCTTGGGCACGGCGGCGGCAATGCTGGCCATGCGGTATTGCCGGGACTCGGTGCTTCCGTGCTGGTTCAGAGTGACCAGCGCGGTGGTTTTTCTACATCTGCTGTTTGTTTCCGGCTGGACCCCGGTGCAGGCATTGTTCAATCGGATGGAGTATGACCAGGCGGCGTTGTTGCGTCAAAATGTGCCGGAGAATGAGGTGGTTTACAATCTGACTTCCCGGGCTTTGGTGAAGGAATCGTTTTATTTGCGGCGGCCGGTAAATTCTTTAGATTCGGCCGCGAACCTGCCCGCCGAAGGGGAGAAGACGGTTTACGTGCTCGGCGGCTACAATCCCCCCCTTTCAGAGCGCTTTTTCTGGACTTCTGTTAGTGAACTGGTCGACACCACGGGCGAATATTTCCCTGTCATCGAGTGGTTTCCCGAGCATGGCACGGCAGTCAGGGTTGAGCGAGACAGGAAAACCAGCTCTCAGCCTCCCGCTTTGGTGGGTGTGAGGATTTACCAAGGGGTTCCGCGGCCGGAAAGGGAGGAAGCGGTCGACAATGAGGAAGACTAATGAATTGGCGAAAACCGCCCATCAGATCTATTTCTTCAGAAGAATTGCGTGACTGGCTTCGCCGCCGCGGTTATTCGGAGTGGCGGCAAAAGCAGGTGCGGCAGTGGCTCTATTAAAATTGGGCAACTGGTTTCTCGGCTACGCTGAACTTGCCCCGGAAAATGCGTCTGGAAATGACCGCGTATTCAGAGTCGGCGCCCGGTATGTTGATAACTTCGTCATCGCTTGGGAATTAGTCATCTTTTTCCCACAGATTTTGCCATAGAGCCGTAAAAACAAAATTTTTGTGTTGTAAATCAATGAGTTATGAGATAAAATTCGGCAAAATTTTTCTTTTACCCGAATTTCCGCGAAAGTCGAGTTAGCCGCCGCAACTCAGGATAAGGCTGCTTATCTCCCGTACCTGGCTGTCGCTCAAGGCGGTACCCGACGGCAGGCACAGGCCGCGGGCAAAAAGCTTTTCACTGACAGCACCCCCGCGTATTCGGCAATGTCGGAAAACCGGTTGCAGATGCATTGGTTTCCATAGTGGTCGGGATTCGATGTTCTCTTTTTCCAGGCGTTCTCGAATCGTTTGCGAGTCATTGCCGAATTTGGCGGGATCAATTAATATCACCGTGAGCCAGCGGCTGGCCCGGTTGTATTCAGCTTCCGGCATGAAAGAAATTCCGGGCGCCTCCGCCAAGCATCGCTGATAAAGCGCGCATATTTCCCGTTTGCGCTCGACTCTCT
>PWNO01000084.1 GCA_003557765.1 Bacteroidales bacterium | reverse complement strand
TGCTTTTTTCAGGTGCTTTTACTTCAGGCCATCTGCTTCGTTGCGAAAGCCTTGAAATAGACTACTATGTCGGCGGCTTTCGGCGCCTTGCATCTGACCTGAATTAAAAGCATGAATAGTGCAGGTTAGAGAAAGCCATTTTTGATTTTATTTTTTCAACTTGGTTTCGATGTGTATTTCTGAAAGCAAGGTTTTATGTACCGGACATTTATTGGCAATTTCGAGCAATTTGTTTTTCTGGCTTCCGTTAAGCTCGCCTTTCAGCTCAATAACGCTGGTGAACTGATCGATCTTGCTTGTATTTGAATTCTCGCACGCTTCGCAGTCCTCCGCATGGATCTTGCCATGCTCAATGTGCACGTTCACTTCTTCTACATTCCATTTTTTACGATCAGCATACATCCTGATGGTCATGGCTGTGCAGGTGGCGAGGCCGGCTGAAACAAAATCGTATGGTGTTGGACCAAAATCGTTGCCGCCATAGCTCTCCGGTTCATCGCTCACCAGGTAATGTTTCCCGGCTTTGATCTGCGTGGTAAATTTGTCCTCGCCGGACAGGTTGGCCACTACTTGCAAGTCGGTTTCCGGTTTTTTCTTCTCACGGAAATCAATATACCGTTTGGCCCAGGAGGCAATCACATTTCCCAGGTAAACCGAGTCGGCAGATTTTGACAAGAGGTGGTCTGCTCCATCGAGCGATACAAAGCTTTTCGGGTGACGTGCTTCTTTGAAAATATGCGCAGCATGGTCAACGCCCACAATCTGATCCTGTGGCGAATGTGCAATGAGCAGTGCTTTCTTGAGTGTGCTCAGTATACTGGGCAAATCCACAGCTTCCAGGTCATCAATAAACTGCTTTTTAATGGTGAAGGGCCTGCCGCCGATGGAAACCTCAGCAAAACCTTTTTGATTCATGTCTTCCATACCAGATGAAATCAACTTCTTAACGTGTTTTGGGTCGGCAGGGGCACCGATGGTGGCCACGGCGCCAACGGAATCCATTTCGGCGGCGGCATAGAGTACTGCTGCACCACCCAGTGAATGGCCAATCAAGAGCGAAGGTGCCATGAATTCTTTTTCCAGGAAGCTTGCAGCTGCTTTGATGTCCTGAATGTTGCCAGAGAAATTGGTGTCAGCAAAATCGCCTTCGCTCTCCCCCAAACCGGTAAAGTCAAAACGCAAAACGCCAAATCCTGAAGAAGTGAGCGCACGGCTGATGTTGCGCACAGCAGACAGGTTTTTATTACATGTGAAACAGTGCGCAAACAAGGCAAAGCTACCCGGTTTACGGTCGGCTGGCAGCTCCAGCCTGGCAGTTAAATTGTGTTCGTCCTGGTTTTTAAACGTAACTTTTGATGATTTCATAAAACATTGTTTATCAAAAAGTTAATAAAAATTATTTAACTAAAAAATTGAATATCAATATTTATACCCTTGCCCATCGTCGTCTTCCAGTTCAACACCCAGCGATAATACAATGCGATTAACAAAGTTAAAATAAGCGATAACAAGTGTGGCATCCAATATGGCGGCATCTTTTAACCCCACACTTTTCAGCGATTTGGTATAATCGTGTTTTTCATGCGCATGAGGGTTGAGGGTCAATAACCGGGCATAGTGACATAAAGCCAGTTCCCTGTCAGAAAGAAAACCTGGCGCATCTTCTTGTATGATCTGCTTGATTTTGTGTTCATCTTTCCAGTAATGATTCAGTGCCTCAGCATGGTGTTTCTGGCAATACGGGCAGCCATTTGCTGCCGATACCACCACTGCCATCATCTCCCGTTCAGCACGGCTCAGTTCCGAACGGCTGAACATAATGCCCATGTAAAGGTCCATATGTTGTGTGATGCTTTCGGGCCGCAGGCTCTGTATGGTGTGTACCTCAGCCAGTTTCCCTCGTTGCTCCAGAAGCGTGTCATAGATTTCTTTTAACTTCCCACTCGCTTCATTGTGTCCTATCGTTTCTATTCTTGCCATTTTTTCTGAATATCGTTTGTGCAGTTACAAATGTAGCCATATTCATGGAGAATAAAGAAGTGAAACCAGAAAGGAGCATTACCTTCAACATCTGCCAGAAACAAAACGACCGTTATGACAGGGCTTGACCTGTCAAATAAAATGCCTAATATTGCAAATAAACTCCAATTGCCTGATGGAATCACCTTTGGAACATGTGCTGATGGCTTTCAACAAACAGGAAATGATGGCCTGGCTGGAGGCTCATCCCGAAAGTTATACGGAGGCTGTTCAGCTTGCCATCGCTGACAAGCAGCCCTGTTCATGGCGCTCCGCATGGCTCTTGTGGGGCTGCATGGAAGACAATGACCCGCGCATACGGCCATTCATCCCAAAAATTATCGAATGCCTGGAAACAAAACGTGACGGACACCAGCGGGAGCTGCTCAAGATCCTGCTGCGTATGGAATTATCCGAAGAGCACGAAGGCTACCTGTTTGACTTATGTATGAATGTATGGGAAAAGATCGGCAAGGCACCATCAGTGCGGCATAACGCCTTCCGGATGATTGTCAGGATTGCCTCAAAGTATCCGGAATTGTCGAACGATATAGCCCTTATCACACAAAGCCACTACATTGACTCTCTGTCGCCGGGCGTCAGAAGGGCTGTCCTGAAGATGATATAGCCTTCCGCCATCCAAGTTTTTTCAACGTCCTCACATGCGAACGGAAGGCATCGAAAAAGCGGTCGTACACATAATAGGGCATGTTGAACTCTTTGGTGGTTGCTTCCACAATTTTTGAAATAGCAGGATAGTGCACATGGCATATCTTGGGGAAAAGGTGGTGTTCCACCTGGAAGTTCAATCCTCCCACAAACCAGGAAAGCAGCTTGTTTTTGCGGGAAAAGTCACTTGTGCTCTTTAGCTGTAAAAGCAGCAGGCTGTCAGGCAGTTTCCCGTTTTCATCAGGAAGGATTTGCTCGGGGCCTTCAACAACATGGGCCATTTGAAAGATCAGACTCAGTACGAAACCGGCAGTCAGGTGCATGATCGCAAAACCCAGCAACACCTGCCACCACAGAAGAGAAGTGAAGATCAGGGGCAGCCCAAAGATCATTGCAAAATAAATTACCTTGGAAATAACAAGCCATGCCAAGGAACGGCGGTATGCTTGTTTCGATATGTTCGTAATGCCTTTATTTCTGTACTTTATGCGTTTTGGGATGTCACCAAAAACCATCGAAAGGGACATTAAAGCATAAAGAAACCATGCATACAGATACTGGAATTTGTGATACTTTTTTAAAGG
>PWNO01000268.1 GCA_003557765.1 Bacteroidales bacterium | reverse complement strand
CCCCAGTAAACATCCCAGTCAACACCCAGACCACTTTCGTTACCGATGTTATAGATGATATGGGGGTATTGAGCCGTTATGGAAATGAGTTTGCTGACAAAACGGTGCTGATAATCCAGGGCTTCCTGGTTGTTGTTGGCTAGCGAACCACCATAATAATCCCAGGCATTGGTAATTGTGCCGGGCTCCCAGTTGATGTTGTTTTCAGGGTTCAGGGGGTGAAGCTTGAAGCGTCCATACACATCATCGCCCGACAGGTCGAACCAATCCCAAAGGGTGATCTGGGCAATGATATCCCGTTTGTAGGTTTCCTCAAGGAAAAATTTCAATTTGTCCCAGTATTCATCGTTCCATTGGGTAATGTCGTATTTGCCATTGGGCAAGCGTTTCGCGGCATAGGTATCGCCTTCGTTGCGGTCGCTCATTGTATTTCGTACGTAATTTCCGCCGGCAGCTACCATGCGGTCAAGATGACCGGTCAGAACTTTGCCTGTCCATTGCCAGAGATTATCCCTGTCACTTGCACCAATCAGCATTACAGGCTCACCTTTGTACTCCCAGTACCAGGGATTTTGGGGCCAGGGGCGAATAGTATTTTGTTGTAATGTTGCCTGGGTAAGGCTGCTGTTACTGTCAGCAAGCGCAACAGACCCGGCAAAAAACAATAACATTAGTCCTGTAAGAAGTTGTTGATAATTGTTTTTCATAGCAATGCAATGGTTTTAGAGTTTATGACTTTATTTTATCAATTGATGATTGCAACACAGCCGCCACCGGGTGCCAATTTCAACTCAAAGGTTGCATTCCGTCCGGCTTCGATTTCCTCATAGACAATATTCGTGGGGTTTGCATCTGCATCAGGGGCATCTTTCCATATCCTCATACTGACCTGTTCAGTCAGCCCGGGGATCAACCCCAGGTCGAGGGTGATCGTCCTGGGCTGAGAATTGGTCATGGCACCGATAAACCATTTATTATCTTTCCTGCGGGCAACCAGGATGTACTCGCCAATCTCTCCTGCCAGTACCCTGTACTCATCAGATACAGCAGATATCTCTTTTAAGAAATCAAGCCCGGGCTGCCCGTAGTAGTTTTCAGGGTTATCGCAAATAAAGGTGAGCGGACTGAAATAGACCACAAATTTTGCCAGTTCATGGCAGCGTGTGCCCATTACTTTGGTGGGATAGCCTGGAGTAAATTCCCCAATACCCACATTTAAAAAACCACCGGGGGTATAGTCCATTTGTCCTGCCACCATTCGGGTAAAGGGGATGGTAACATTATGCTCCGGGGTTACCTGGTCCGACCAGATATTGTATTCATTGCCCAGCACCCCTTCACGGGTCATAAGGTTGGGGAAGGTGCGCTCTACGCCTGTGGGCTTGTAGTTGCCATGAAGGTTTACCATCAGGTTGTATTTTGCTGCCAGCCGCAGGGTATTTTCATACCATAAAACCATTTCCTGGTCATCGCGCTCCATAAAGTCAATTTTTACACCCACAACGCCCCACTGCTGGTACAGGGCAAATGCTTCTTCCATTTGTTTATCGGCATGATAGGAAAGCAGCCACAGCCATATGCCAACATTCTTTTCTTTTGCATAATCAAGAATATAGGGCAGGTCAACCTCGGGTATCCATGTGGTGATATCCACATTCTCAGCCGGTATGTAATAAGGATCTGCAACTTTAAAGGGTTCTCCATACCATGTCCAGTCGATTTGCTGGTAAGGATACCCCATATAGGAAGCAAAATCGATGAATTTTTTGATGGTTTCGGTGTCCATTTGCACACCACGGCTCCACCAGCTGTCCCAAACGCAAATACCGGGTTTTATCCAGTTCGTATTTTCAATTTCAGAGGGATCTGCCAGGTTCATGATGATATCGCTTTCAATGAGATCACCCGGCGATTCAGCTAACATGATCACCCGAAAGGGCGAATATTGGCCGTCTGTAATACGCGCCTTTTTCCCTCCTTTTTCTGGTTCACCCGGAAGGGGCGCAAGGCGCACTTTAAAGCTGTTATCACCTGCTTTGCCAAGATACATACCGGGATAGTTTCTCAAATTGGCTTCGGTAATGGCCACGAAAAAATTGTTTTCGGTTTTCGATACAAAGGGCAACCCGATAAGGCTTTCAGGATTTATTTCACCAAAAGTCATTGGGATAAACTGCGCTTCCTGCCCTGTGGTAAACTCTTCATAATCGGCGACCCAGCCTTTGCCCGGCTCATCAAAGCGAAACCGTGTCAGTTCATCTGTTATGATAAGTTCCTGACCGGCATCATGATAAAACCTGTACCGAAAGCCCAGTCCTTCATCGTACAACCTGAATTCTATATCCATTTTTCTGTAAGGCGGCAGAGTTTCGGTAAGGGAAACAACCATTTCGTTGTAGGAATTTTTAACTGGCGAATTTTTGGCTCCGATGGGTTCCCATTGATGGTTTACAGTGTTTCTGCCTACAACTTTTGCAGATAAGTTCTTTCCAAAATCGGGCATCTGCTCAAACTGAAACCCCATCCGGTCAAGAGTAATTGCTTTTGAGCCATTGTAATAAAGGGCAAACTGCAGGCTGTCTTCAATGGTAAGGTTTACTTGCATTTGCCCGTTGGGTGATTTTATTTCCAGCCAATTGGGTTCGTTTGAACAAGCTGCTGTGATCAGAACCATTAACGGTATCAGCAGGGTAATGAGTTTTGGTTTGTTCGTGTTCATTTATCAAGTATCAAATTCATATCAGGTAATACCAATCGTTTGTCAATATAGTCCGGCCGGGACTTGAAGTCTCACCTAGCCTGTTAAACTGGTTAAAGCCGATTCACCAGCACCGCCCACTGATCGTTACTGGGTGTTTTAAGCGTGCCGGGTAATTCGATCGTTGTTGGTTCTTGCCATCGTGAAGATGAGATATCCAGCCATTTTACTTCATATCTCCCCTGAGGGGCATTAAGGGTTACTTCTCCGTTTGCAGGGAAGTAGACAGCAAATTCTTTTTCATCGGCAGCAAGGCAATAAGCCTCATTCTCTTCACGATCTGACAGGGTTTGGTTGGATGGTTTGTGATGGAAAAAATCCATTTCACTGGTAAGCATACGCATGCTTTTTATATGCGAAAGCGCCTCGTCGCTGTTGCCCAGCCCGTATGGTGGCCTGTGAAAACGAACAGAAGCAGTTCCGGCAAAAATATTTCGCCAAAACCTTTCCTGCCCATCTTTGCTGCTTCCACCCCAGCCAAACGTATCTGCTCCGTATATTTTCGTATTATTAATGGGT
>PWNO01000170.1 GCA_003557765.1 Bacteroidales bacterium | reverse complement strand
GTCTCAGAGATGGCCGGCTTGTAGCCCTTGGCTTCAGCCAGCATTCCAGCCAGCCTGGCATTCAGTTCAAAAAAGATGTTTACCCCAATGCTGAAATTCGATGCATAAAAAAGGGTGTGCTCGTGTTTCTTGCAATAGTTGACCGTCTGGGTCATTTTGTCGAGCCAGCCAGTGGTACCCGTAACTACTGGCACATCCAGTTAAAAACAGCGCATGACGTTATCGGGAGCGGCCTCCGGGGTGGTAAATTCAATGGCCACATCAGATTCTGCCATCTTATCCCTTTTTATGGCCCAATCATCTTCATGATCAATGATTGTGGCAATTTGATGTTGTCTTGACCGCAACATGCCCTCTACAGCCTTACCCATTTTGCCATAACCAATCAGGGTCACATTGAGTTTTTTCTGTATTTGCATATTTTATGGTTTTACATATTGCCAACATGTTGAAATATATAAACAGTCAGTAATTTAGTGGGTTAAGCCGGTTGAAAATATTCACATTTCCAGAACGCCGTGCCTGTCGCTTTCACCCATCTCCCAGTGCCCATTAACTTCTCCCCTTGGTGTCAATATTTCTTTTCCTATGCCAACGGAATCTTCACCATGGTTGAATGCTGTGTTAAAAGTTAATTCTCAGGGTCAGACCCGTCTGATGTCCTGCTGGCCCCATACCCACTGTTGACGGAAAGGCTGCCGGATGCAGACCCATCGTCAGTTCTTCTCCGACGTCAAAGGCCATAAGGTGAGCATCCACACTGGCATCCAGGATGTTTAAAAGGTACAGTGCAGCCGTAAGTACATAGGTGATTTCCAAATTTCTGCGATAGAAATTCATTGCACGCTCCAATTCGGCATCTGAATAGATTGGGAAATCGTCTACGGTGTTCGGATTTCCATCTACCCTGGCAATCCAGGCTTCACGCCATTTCCTATAGTTGCTGTTGTTAAAATCGATAAAGTAGGCCAGGGTGCCAAAACCGGCATATATGATGGGTGCTTTCCAGTATTTTTGGTTATACAATTGCCCCAGGCCAGGAAATGTGGCTGACAGCATGGCTGCCCTGCCGGGTGAAGGTTCATGGGGTTTTGTGTGTTCAATACTGTTGTGCCCGACAGGATCAGTGGTTGCTTGCTGTGCGTACACTGTAGTGGGAGCCATCAAAAAAAAAAGAATGTGTACAGCAAGCCCGATCGGTATTCGTCCGATAATCCGAGGTTTCCTTTGGAAACACTTTTGGTTCATATGTTCAGCACATATCACTGTTGAGCTTATCAACTGTCTTTGAGCACATTGACTATGCGGTCAAACTCTTCCTGGGAGTCAAAATTGATGACAATACTGCCTTTGCCTCCTTTTGTGTTTTTGATATTGATACGGGTATTCAATTTTTTTGTCAGTTCCTGCTGAAGTGTTTTTTGTGCTTGTGTTATTCCTTGCTTTTGGGACTTTTCCTGTGATGATGTTTTTCCTTGATGACTTCCTTCATCGGTTTTTTCATCACTGACAATCTGTTTAACCACTTCTTCGAGTTCCCTCACCGAAAGGTTTTGTTCAATCGTATCCTGGTAGACTTCCAAAAGCGTGGGTACTTCTTCAATTGCCAACAGGGCTTTAGCATGCCCCATGCTGATGATTTCCTGTCTTAGTCCTAACTGGACCTCACCGGGCAGGTTCAGGATCCGGAGGTAGTTGGCAATGGAGGGGCGACTTTTTCCAAGGCGTTCACTAAGCGACTCCTGGGTGAGTTTATAATCCTGGATCAGTTGTTTGTATCCGAGTGCAATTTCAACCGGGTTGAGGTTTTCTCGCTGGATGTTCTCTACAATTGCCATTTCCAGCATGGCATGTTCATCAGCGGCTACAATATATGCAGGTAGGTCAGTGAGTCCGGCCAGCCGGGCAGCCTTCAGACGTCTTTCTCCGGAAATGAGTTGCAGCTTGCTGTCTTCAAGCTTACGCACCGTAATGGGTTGAATAACGCCTTGCTCCTTGATAGATGCCGCCAGGTCATTCAGGGCATCTTCATCAAAGTCGGCACGGGGCTGGTGCGGATTGGCCTCAATAATGTCGATCGGCACTTTGCCAATGGTGCCTGTGGGAAGCAGATCCTTTTCCACGTCATAAGTAGGCTGGGCCTCTAAACCCGTGCTATCTAGCAAGGCACCCAATCCTTTTCCCAAAGCTTTCTTCTTGGCGCTCATATCTGTACCTTTTTATCTTTTTCCTCGATCCTGGTCATCCCGTTGTTTTGCAGGATCTCCCTGGCAAGGTTAATGTGGTTTAATGCTCCACGGCTCTCGGCATCATGCATGATGATGGTTTCCCCAAAGCTGGGTGCCTCTCCAAGCTTAATGTTACGGTAGATGACGGTGTCAAAAACAAGATCCTGGAAGTGCAGTTTCACCTCTTCAGCTACCTGGTTTGCCAGACGTAAACGGGCATCATACATCGTCAGCAGAATCCCCTCGATTTCCAGCCTGGTGTTGAGTCTCGACTGCACAATCTTAATGGTGTTGAGCAGTTTGCCTAGCCCTTCCAGGGCAAAATACTCACATTGCACAGGGACGATTACAGAATCTGATGCCGTGAGTGCATTGACAGTGACCAGCCCAAGGGATGGAGAACAATCAATGATGACAAAGTCGTATTGATCTTTTATCTTGTCAACCACCTTGCGCATCATTTGCTCCCTGTTGGGCATATTGATCATTTCAATCTCTGCCCCAACCAGGTCAATATGTGCCGGAATAAGGTAAAGGTTGGGTGTATCTGTTTGTATAGTGATATCGCTGGGGTTCACGTCATCTATAATGCTTTCATAGATGCTTGTTTTTACATGTTTGGGGTCTATTCCAACACCGGAAGTGGCGTTCGACTGGGGGTCTGCATCGATCAGCAATGTTTTGTACTCCAGGATCGCCATACTTGCGGCAAGGTTAATAGCTGTGGTCGTTTTTCCGACCCCTCCTTTTTGATTGGCAATTGCAATGACTTTGCTCATAGAAATAAAAGTATTAAATGCTCAATAAGTTGCAATACAAAATGACACGATCTGAAATACTCAGCACGTGAAACCTGAATGCAAATTTACAACTTTAGCTTGCTCAAGCCTTGTTTTTGATGAAAAAAACTGGAAGTGTGCCTGTATCCCTTGCCTGTGTTGCTATTGGAGATTTTGCTGTGTCCAGTCGATCTCAGAGCCGAGCAAGCTGTGTGGGATGAGATAAACTACAAACAATACGATGGCAGCAAGAAGCACCCATGACCTGTGGAAGGGGTCTCTTCTCACTTTAAAAAATGCGATTAGCCAGAAAATAAATGACACCGCTGTTTTATTATCCGTAAGGTCAGTTCCGAACGGCCAGCCCGTCCACCAGTCACCGAAGGCATATTTTTGTACAATCGGTCCGAATACCAGGCCACCCAGGATAAGTGTAACAATCGTCCATAAAGCGTAATGGTAGGTTTTTTCTTTTGTAAGGGCAGCCAATCCTGCACGCATGCTGAACAACATCGCAGCAAACATGAAGATAATATGGGGTGTAAGGGCCCAGGCCGGAACGGCATCCCTGAAACGAATGACGATGGGTTCTTCTGTCAGCGTGGCTTTGTCGTCTTCTTTTTCAAGCACGATTTGGTACATCACTTTTCCGGCGGCTGGCTGTTCAGGGATATAGGCTGTTAAATGATTATTATCCCGGACAAGGTGCAACGTATCCCATTGGTCAAAACTTGGGTAGCGTTTGTAACGAAAATACCCGTAGATGTCCCTGTTTTCTACCTTGATCTTAACCGGGGCATCGCTGGGTTGATCCCATGTTCTGATCAGCCTGTAACGGATGTTTTCATCTGCTATTTCCACCTGGCCGCGTTCGGGCTTGGTGGGGCCTGTCATGCGTGTATAGACAGAGCTTAGCAGGGTAATGACAATCGCAATGATCCAAAAGAGCGTGTTTTTCTTCATATCTGTTTAGTTTAATAATTAATCACGGGCAGAAGAGAAATGTTCAAGAATTCTGGTATGGTGAATGGCCTGATAAATTTCCTGCATCATGTCGGTACGGATATTTCTTTTGATGAGCGTTCTGTTTGTTTGATCCGGGAAAGTCCTGTTGGAAAGGAAGACAAAAACCAGGTCTTCCATGGGGTCTGCCCAAACGTATGTTCCGGTAAATCCGCTATGGCCAAAGCTTAGTGGCGATGCGCTTTCGGCTGCAGGCCCACTGGACCCGGAATCCAATGCGGGCTTATCAAAACCCAATCCCCTTCTGTTGTTTTCTTTGGAAAAATGGGCTGTGGTAAAATAGCCGATGGTGCTCCTGTCGAGAAACTGATCTCCACCATAATGGCCGTCATTTAAAATCATGTACATCAATTTGGCCAAATCGCCGGCGTTGGAAAACAAACCGGCATGACCAGCTATACCGCCAAGCATGGCGGCAGCGGGATCGTGCACATGGCCGTGAACAACCTGCTGTCGCCACAAGGTGTCGCGTGCTGAAGGCACGATTCGTGTTGCATCTATCCGGTTAAGAGGCCTGTAACCCATGGAAGCCAGTCCCATAGGATCATAAAATGTATTTTTAACATAGTCATCCAGGCGCTGTCCGGTAACATGCCATACCAGTTCAGCAAGCAGGATAAAACCCAGGTCACTGTAAAGGTACCCGGGCTTTTCCAGCAGCACGGCATCCATCACCTTATAAAGTATGGAGTCCCGGTAGCTGTTGTGCATAAACATGCCATCAGCGACCTGCAGGCTAAATACTTCTGAGGGTTTATGATCATAGATCCCTTCCAGGTGGTTGCCATCTTCATCCATTGTCTCCTGGAAAAAAGGAATCCAGGGTTGCAGCCGGCCCTGGTGAGTCAATATTTTCCTAATGCTGATGTCCTGGATGCCTGAGCCTTTGATCCATGGTACATAGTTACCTAAGCCGTTATCCAGACTGATGCGTCCCTGTTCGTAAAGCTTCATGATCGCCGGGGTAGTGGCTGCAATTTTGGTGATGGAGGCCAGGTCATATAAATCGGTGATGAGAACAGGGGCAAGGCTGTCATAGGTATGATGGCCAAAGGCTTTGTGATAGATCATGATGCCATCCTTGATAATGGCGATCTGACACCCTGGATAGGCTTTTTTGCGAATGCCATTCACGGCCATGGAATCGATCCGTGCGAGTAAACGGCTCTGAATGCTTGCTTCTTCAGCATATCCAAAGCGAATACGCGACGGTTCCGGGGTTATAATTCCGGTGGCTTTTGCAAAATGCGCTCCGGCAGCGACCGGCAAGGTGCCCGTGATTTGAATGCCGCCAAAGATGGCTTCAGCAGCAGCTAATTCAAACAATTTACCCTCCTGATAAGCCAGAAGTATTGCTTCTGTATCTAAAATTTCATCTTCGAAGAAAGCAAGGCTGTAAGGGTTAGCAAACAAACTCAGGATGACCTTTTGCCGCCTGGCTATTGAGTTTATTAGACCGATGGTCTTGCCATTGATGCCATAGTTCCTGGAAAAGAAAAAGCTGTTGTCATGTACTGAAATGATCACCAGGTCGTAAGCTCCCAACTTCTCCATTTTGCGGGCAGCATGCATGGGACTGTGGTATTTATCTATGCCATAGGTGGCAACAGGAGCGTATTTTTTTAGCCGCTGATGAAAAGCATTGTCTGGCGTATCACCAATGGCCAGTGCAGCAATCTTTTTTCCCGTCAAGCCTTCTACGGGCAAAAGCTGGTCCTCATTACGCACCAGTGTCAAAGATGCCTCCACAAGGGACTTGTTTAGCACCTGGTTGTGTGGGCTGTTCAGGTCTTCAACTATGTTTGCCGGTGAGGTATAGCTGAAATGGTCAAGGCCTGCCTTTTCTTTAAAGAACAAGATCTTACGACAAGCCCTGTTCACCAGTCCTTCATCAATGATGCCATCCCGGATGGCATCATTGATCGTCTGTATGGCTGCGGGGACATCCTCGGGCAGGAGCAGGATGTCATTGCCAGCCATTAATGCGCGCAGCTCCAATTCACCCGGCTCAAAATAGTCGCTTACGCCGCGCATGTCAAGTGCATCGGTGATCACCAACCCGTTAAAACCCATTTCCATCTGAAGCAATTTGGTCACGATGTTATGTGAAAGGGTGGATGCCAATTCCGGTTCAGGCTCCAGGGAAGGCATTTCCAGGTGGGCAATCATTATCGCATTTAACCCCTGCGACATCAATTTGCGGAAAGGGTATAGGTGAATCGCTTCAATTTCTTCAAATGGGTGTTGCAACAGCGGCAGGGTATGGTGTGAATCGGCGTCGGTATCGCCGTGACCCGGAAAATGTTTGGCACAGGCAATAATGCCTGCATCCTGCAGTCCGTGCATGTATGCAAGCCCTTTTTCTGCCACCTGCCGCGGGTCCTCGCCAAAAGCGCGGAAATTGATCACAGGGTTCTCCGCATTATTGTTCACGTCAACCACCGGAGCAAAGTTAATATGCACCCCCAGGCGGTTTAACTGTCTGCCGATTTCTTTTCCCATTTTATAAACCAGGTCGTTGTCCTGGATGGCGCCCAGCGCCATTTGCCTGGGAAAAGCATCTATGCTGTCAAGCCGCATGGCTGGCCCCCATTCTGCATCCATGGCAATGAGCAGTGGTGTTTTGGCCTGGCTTTGCATCCGGTTGGTGACCAACACCTGCTCGGTGGGATAACCACGGAAAAAGGCAGCACCACCCAGGTTATAATCTTTCACCAGGCGCACGATGCTGTCATAATAGGCTTCATCCCTGTCAGTATGCACCCGGATCATCAACAGCTGGCCAATCCTTTCCTCAAGGGTGAGTGAATGAAAAACCGAGTCAACCCAGGGTGTGCTGAAAGGGCATTCTTGTGTTGAGCCTGTGACCTTTCCACTGGAATGTGTGCCTGGCGCCAGCAGAAAAAAAATCAATATTAAAAGGGTAAAGTGTATCCCTAAAACCAGAAAACTCCGCATGCCGGTAACAGTAAAGCTTTAATCAAAACAAACTTACCTTGCAAAGATAATACAAACGGTGACTTGTGCGGCATTGCAGGGGTTCATCTGATAATAATATTTATATTTTGTTCATATGGTGCTTGCCATGCAATAATTATTTTCTTACTTGTCAGTCTGTTGACATAATTCAATTCATGTGTGTATAATTTTATATTTGGGTCACATGATCCGAGCACTTGCATGTTCGGCGAAGCCAAACCTCCAATATATAATCACTCCCCTGTTTGTCAATTCTTTCGGATGGAGGTTTCATTTTTTGTTTGCCTGGTAAAACTTGCAGGCTTCTGTCAGGGGGCAGATGTCACATTTTGGTTTGCGCGCCAGACAAACATATCTTCCGTGCAGGATGAGCCAGTGATGGGCAATGGCGAGCTGATGCTGTGGAATGTATTTTACAAGTTGTCTTTCGGCCGCCAGCGGAGTTTTGGCGTTGGTAGTCAAACCAATACGGTGCGCCACCCGAAAAACGTGGGTGTCTACAGCCAGGGCCGGCTTATTGTATATTACAGAGGCGATCACGTTGGCCGTCTTGCGTCCCACACCGGGTAGCCTGGTGAGATCATTGACTTCTTCCGGGACCTGGCCATGGAAGTCGTCGATGAGCACCCTTGCCATGCCCAGCAGATTTTTGCTTTTGTTGTTGGGGTATGAGCAGCTTTTGATGTAGGTATAGATCTCCTCCTGAGACGCAGCAGCCAGGCTTTCCGGATCGGGAAAACGCGCAAATAAAGGTGGGGTGATCATATTGACCCTTTTGTCGGTACATTGTGCGGACAGGATGACTGCTACCAGCAGCTGATATGGGTTGGCATACATCAGTTCCGTCTCAGGTGCCGGTACGTGTTCGGCAAAATAGTTCAATACATAATCGAAGCGTTCTTTTTTTCTCATAATGATATTGTTATGATAACCGGATCAAGGGTTGGCACAAGGTACAGGTAATGGGCCAATATAGAACTTCCAGGCTAAAATATGGATTTTTCTTTGTGCCTTCTGCAAATGTCCATTTTATTGCCTAATTTCGAAACGTTTTTTCGCAAAAACATGTTTATCCGAATAGCATCTTAACAAATGTTCATTGAGCAGGTCGTGGTGCGATAAGACCATTGATGGCTCATCACCGATTAAACTTACGCGCAATGATAAACAAGGCATTGATCAATCCCAAAAGCATTGTGGTGGTTGGTGGTTCGAACAATACGGCCAAACCCGGGGGGAAAGTATTAAAGAACCTGATTGACGGCAAATTTGCCGGAGACCTTTATGTAACCAATCTGAAAGAGAGCGAGGTGCAGGGCATTAAAAGCTATGCGGACGTAGCGGATCTGCCCGAGACAGATCTTGCCATTATTGCCATTGCTGCGCAATTTGTGCCAGACACGGTGGATGTTCTTGCCAATCAGAAGGGGACACGGGCTTTCATCGTGCTTTCTGCAGGGTTCAGTGAAGAGAGTGACGCGGGTGCTGCTTTGGAGAAAAAGCTTGTCGACATTGTGGATGAGGTGGATGGTGCACTCATAGGTCCCAATTGTATTGGTGTACTGACACCAAACCATCATAGCGTGTTTACTTACCCCATTCCTAAGCTCGACACGCATGGTTGTGACTTTGTTTCCGGCTCAGGTGCTACGGCTTGTTTCATCATGGAGGCTGGCATTCCCAAGGGCTTAAGTTTTGCCAACGTGTTTTCTGTAGGAAACAGTGCCCAGATGGGAGTGGAAGAGGTTGTAAAGCATTGGGACGAATCTTTTGATCCGGAACACAGTTCGCGCATCAAGTTGTTATATATTGAAGACATCAGAAAGCCGCGAATGTTGCTTACGCATGCCGCATCACTGATTCGCAAGGGCTGTCGCATTGCGGCTGTCAAGGCTGGCAGTTCTGAGGCAGGTAGCCGGGCAGCATCCTCACATACGGGTGCACTTGCTAGTCCTGATGTGGCCGTTGATGCACTTTTCCGCAAGGCTGGCATTGTGCGTTGTTACGGTCGAGAGGACCTGATCGCAGTAGCCTCTGTTTTCACTTACCCCAGGTTAAAAGGACATAACCTGGCTGTGATCACCCATGCGGGTGGACCTGCTGTGATGCTCACCGATGCCCTCAGCGAGGGTGGCCTCGAAGTGCCGGCCATAGAGTCACCTAAAGCCAGCGACCTGCTTGAAGAGTTGTTTCCCGGATCATCAGTGGCCAACCCGATAGACTTCCTGGCTACCGGTACAGCGGAACAGCTTGGCATCATTTTGGATTATACCGATAAATACTTTGACAACATTGATGGCATCGTGGTAATTTTCGGTACCCCCGGATTGTTTCCGGTATATGATGTATATGATGTGCTGGATCAAAAGATGCGCACCTGCAAGAAGCCCATATATCCTGTGTTGCCAAGCATATTGACAGCCAGGGATGAGGTGGATGCCTTCCTGGAAAAGGGATACGTGAACTTTCCGGATGAAGTGGTGCTAGGTCGGGCGCTTAGCCGGGTGTACCATGCGCCGCCACCTTCAAGTGAAGACATTGTCATGCCCAAGGTGGACCGGGCAAAGATCAGGCAGGTCATTGATGCTGCCGATGATGGATACATGACTCCCAAGCAGGTGCAGACAGTCCTGGATGCCGCGGGCATTTCCCGCGTCACGGAGGCCGTCGTGGAGACCGAAGAGGCCGCGGTAAAAGCAGCAGGACGGATGGGCTACCCCCTGGTCATGAAAGTGGTAGGACCGGTGCATAAATCTGATGTTGGTGGTGTGGTGCTGGGCGTTAAAGACCAGGAAACCGTGGTCAGTGAATTTAGGCGCATGATGCAGATCAGGGATACCACAAGCGTGCTGATGCAACCCATGCTGGATGGCATTGAGCTGTTTGCCGGCGTGAAAAAGGAAGACAAGTTCGGGCACATGATCCTATGCGGGATGGGTGGCATTTTCATTGAGGTGTTGAAGGATGTCGCTACCCGTTTATATCCTATCAATGTTGAAGAAGCGCTCGATATGATAGACAGCCTGAAAAGTTATGACATTCTTGAAGGTGTGCGCGGCAAAGAAGGCATTGACATTGATGCGTTTGCAGAAGTGCTGGTCAGATTATCATCCCTGGTAGAGGCTGCCCCTGAGATCTTTGAAATGGACCTGAACCCCTTGTTGGGTAATGAAAAAAACGTTGTGGCTGTAGATGCCCGGATACGTATTGTCAAAGCGTAAATCAAAAGATTAACAATCTGAATAATTGGTCTTTTTAGATGGAATCTGTAAGAGTTATTGTACTGGGATTATATGTTCTGATGATCATCTGGGTGGGCATACGTGGCTTTAGGGGTACAAAAACGTTTAATGACTTTTATCTTGGTGGGGGCAAGGTGGGTCCATGGATGACCGCCTTTTCTTATGGCACGGCCTATTTCAGTGCTGTGCTGTTCATCGGTTTTGCCGGGAATGTGGGCTGGAATTTTGGCTTCTCAGGCCTTTGGATTGCCCTTTTTAATGCAATGCTCGGCGTCCTGGTCGTCTGGTGGGTGGTCGGCATGCGCCTGAAAGATGCGGCGAGCGAATACGGGGCTTACACCATGCCCGATTTTTTGCTGAAGCGCTATCGTGCCCCGGAACTCAAGCTGCTTGCCAGCCTGGTGATCTTTGTGTTTATGATCCCATACACTGCTGCCGTATTTATGGGGCTCTCCTATCTGTTTACGTCAAATTTTAATATCGAATACTGGCATGCCCTGGCATTTATGGGTTTCTTTACGGCCCTGTATATGGTGCTTGGCGGTTACAAGTCGATGGCCCTGATAGACATGATCTTTGGCATCATCATGGCCGTGAGTGTGATTGTATTATTTTTCAGTACAGTAAACGAGGGAGGCGGACTGCCACAGATTACTTTTGCCCTGCGCGACATTGACCCGGGTCTGACACGGGTGGTTGGCCCGCCGGGATGGTGGCCCCTGCTTTCCATGGTGCTGCTTACCAGCATGGCTCCCTTTGCCATGCCGCAGCTGATGCAAAAATTTTATGCCATCAGGGATAAGGCTACCATCAAACAGGGCATGATCGCATCCACCTTTTTTGCCATCCTCATTGGCGGTGTAGCTTATTTTATCGGATCTACGTCGCGGGTTTTTCTGACGCCGGAATCGGCACCTGCTGCTTTTGATCTTCAAGGACGCCCTATATTTGACATCCTGATGCCAGAACTCCTTACCAACGTCGTTCCCGTATCCCTGAGCGTCATCATCCTGCTGCTGATCCTGTCCGCATCCATGTCCACACTGGCGGCCCTTGTGCTGGTATCGAGCTCTACATTTGTCAAGGACTTCTTCCAGGGTTTCATTCACACAGATATCAGGGACAAGTCTATGACCCTGATGATGCGCCTGATGAGTGCCCTTTTCATTGTCTTGTCGGTGGTGCTGGCCTATTTGAACATCGATAGCATCGTGATGATCCTGGGTATCTCCTGGGGAGCCCTGGGTTCGTTTTTCCTCGGACCCTTTATCTGGGGCTTGTACAGTAAAAGAATGACCCGTGCAGGGGCAATCGCTTCAGGAACAGGCGGACTGCTGATATGCCTGGTGCTTTATGGCGCCGGATTACCATCCCCACAGGCTGGTACAATCGGCATGATCACTTCATTGACCCTGAATCCGCTGGTCAGTATGCTCACCCGGCCAAAGCAGGACGCCACCATGTAAACGATTACATTTCAGTACCATAATTGCCAATGCCATGATGCACAGGTTTATCCTACAGATTTTAGTCCTTCTATGTGTTTCCTTGCATTCAGTTGCCAGTGATGGAACTACAGGTGAAAGTGAAGTGCCCGACAGTCCGGAAGATGCTGGTTTCTCCATCAGCTTGCGTGGCTTTGTAAAGACAGACTACTGGGTCGACAGCCGCACGGTGGTAGCTGCGCGGGAAGACCTGTTTCTGCTGTTTCCTTCAAGGGAAAGATTGGATGCAAATGGCCGCGACATTCATGGTGATCCCGTGTTTAATTTTTCAGCCATCACCTCACGTGTGGCCAGCCACATTTCCGGCCCGGATGCATTTGGTGCCCGGGTAAGCGGAATGATCGAAGCCGATTTTTCCGGTGTCACCGACGCAGACATTAACGGATTTCGTTTGCGTCATGCTTATTTGAACCTGTCCTGGGAACGATGGGATTTGCTTCTGGGGCAGTGGTGGCATCCAATGTTCACTGCAGCTGTGATGCCTGATGTGGTTTCACTGAACACTGGCGCCCCCTTTCAGCCATTCATTCGCAACCCCCAGGCCTCGCTGACCTATCACCACGGTCAGTCCAGTTGGCTGCTATCAATGATTGGCCAGCGCGACAATGCCAGTGATGGGCCGCATGGCATTTCTCCAGACTATCTGCGCAGTACAACCATCCCCAACTTTCACATTCAGTGGAGTCGTGACCATCAACATCTGACCACAGGGCTGGCAGCAGATTATAAAGTGATTCGGCCGCAGCTGGAAACAGAAGGTAGTCAAAATAATGATGTTGGCCTCTATACCGATGAGCAAATTGGCACTTATGCTTTCATGGCCTACGGTGGTTTTTCGCTGGATAAGCTTAACCTGAAAGCCAAAGCCATTTATGGACAAAACCTCAGTGAGCACCTGATGCTTGGCGGCTATGCCGAAAAACTCATTGATGATGATGGTTTCGTAAGCTATACACCCTTAAATCACTTGTCTTCATGGTTTAATATGGTATATGGTAACCGCATTCGCGGAGGCTTGTACCTCGGCTATGCACGCAATCTTGGCGCAAACGACGTTGTTGAAGGCCGCTAT
>PWNO01000159.1 GCA_003557765.1 Bacteroidales bacterium | reverse complement strand
GGGGTCGAGTTGGGCGGGATCGAAGTCTTCATGGCCACGCGCGAAGTATTCGGTGACATCGCCGTCGTCCTTCGTCACGCGGACGTAGATGATATCTTCGCGCTCATAGTCTGTCGCGTAGTACTCCGTGGTCTTATTGGGATCGATGTGCCAACTGTGAATGCCGGGGTGGTCGGAATGCCGGGGATGGCGGGGGTGGCGAGGGCGTTGGGGTTGGCAGTGGTGGTCGGGTGGTGGCGGGGGGCCACTTCTTCTTTTAGCCGCGGTCACCGCTGTTAGCGGTGTTGGGCCTTGTCGTGCTGACGGGTGTATGCGAGTGCGAGTGCGTCGATGTGCTGGAGGACGGCGTTCTGCTGGGCCTTGGGCAGTTGTTCGAGCTGCTTGAGCTTGCGCATGAGGCGTGAGTTGCCGTGCGGCTTGCCCTTGGAAGCCCGGCCGCTGGAGGCGTCGGCGGCGGAATGGCGCTGGAGGCCGAGCAGTTGGTCCACGGAGACGGCGAGGACCTTGGCGATGTTGATGAGCACGGAGCCTGAGGGGGTGTCGGCGGACTCGGCCTCGTAGTAGCCGACGACGCGTCGTGAGACGCCGATGGCGTCGGCGAACTCGGCCTGGGTGTAGCCGGCGGCCTTGCGGAGGCGAGCCAGGCGTGGGCCGAAGGGCTCGGGGGTGTGGGTGCTGTTCTTTGCCATGGGCCAGCGGGTGTTCCGGGTGTTCCGGGGGTTGGGGCTGGCGGCGATGGTACTCACGTTTTTGGGGCTCGGGACTTGCACGGCGGCCGTACTCCCTGTAGGTTCTCACGAAAATCGTACAAGGCGACGGGCGGGAAATCGACCGGAAAACTTTTTTGCCCGCCCCCGGAAACTGCCCCCCAAATCGCCGCCCCCCTGGAGGCCCATCGATGGCCCGCATCCCCGAGGACGAGTTGCAGCGGCTCAAGCGTGAGACGGACCTGGCGGCGCTGGTGCGAGCCAGTGGGGTGGAGCTGGCCCCGCACGGGTCGGGCGGGGATCTGGTGGGGCGCTGCCCGTTCCATGACGACCGGACGCCGAGCCTGGTCATCACGCCGTCGAAGGGGCTGTGGCACTGCCTGGGGGCGTGCGGGGTGGGCGGTTCGGCGATCGACTGGGTGATGCGTGTGCGGAAGGTGAGCTTCCGCCACGCGGTGGAGGTGCTCAGGGAGCAGCAGTCCCCGGCGGAAGGGACCGAGCCCGACCGGGGCCTTCCGGGGGAGTTGCCGCCGCCGATCGTGTTCGACGCGGAGGACCGGGAGCTGATGGCTCAGGTGGTGGACTATTACCACCAGCGGTTGAAGGGTCCGGGCGGAGCCGAGGCGCGGGCATACCTGGCCAAGCGCGGGATTGAGGGGACGGCGCAGGAGCAGGCGATCGAGCGGTTCCGCATCGGCTTCGCGGATCGGACGCTGGGCTTGCGGCTGCCGGAGAAGCAGGTGAAGGCGGGTCGTGACATTCGTGAGCGTTTGCAGAAGCTGGGCCTGTACCGCGAGAGCGGGCACGAGCACTTCAACGGCTGCCTGGTGTTCCCGGTCTTTGATGGTGACGGTGAGGTGGTGGAGATGTACGGCCGAAAGATCGGCACGCGTTTGCGCAAGGGCACGCCACTTCATCTTTACCTGCCCGGGCCGCACGCGGGGGTGTGGAACCATGAAGCGCTCGATGATGAGGGGCCGGGGGAGCCTCCGGGGGTGATTGTGTGCGAGTCGATCATCGACGCGTTGACGTTCTGGTGCACGGGGTATCGGCACGTGATCGCCAGCTACGGGGTGCAGGGGTTCACGGAGGAGCATCTGGCGGGGCTGAAGCGTTGGGCGGCGCGGGGTGGCAAGCGCGTCTTCATCGCCTACGACCGCGACGAGGCGGGTCAGCGTGGGGCGGAGAAGCTGGCCGAGCGTCTGCTGGCGGAGCTGCCAGGCATCGAATGCCGCCGGGTGCAGTTCCCCAAGGGGATGGATGCCAACGAATACGCGGTGAAGGTGAGGCCTGCGGACAAGAGCCTGGGTCTGGTGCTGCGCAAGGCGGAGTGGCTGGGGCAGGCCTCGGGCGGCGATGACGGCGTGGACGATGGCGCTAGAAACGCACCCGCGACGGAAGCGGCGGCTAAAGAAGATAGCGCCGACGCGTCCACCGCGCCGCCATCGACATCATCGCCCGCGTCAGCCTCGTCGGTGTCATCATCATCAGCGGCACCAGCGCCCGCGCCGTCACCGTTCTCATCGTCATCCGCGTCTGCCCCGGCATCATCATCGTCGGCCGCAGCAGCACCCGCGCCATCATCATCATCGGCATCGCCTCCGCCCGCACCATCATGCCCACCCGTTGCTGCGCCGCCCGCCGACACCACCGCTTCCTCTTTAGCCGCCATAGCCGCCCCTGGAAGTGCCGCATCGCCAGCGGAGGCCTCGCCAGCTCCGTCACCACCACCATCGCCATCGCCGTCATCATCATCGCCATCATCGCCGCGCCCGCCATCGTCATCGCCGCAGGCCGCCAACGATCTGCACGAGGGCGAGGGCGGTCTGGTGCTGATGTTGGGTGATAGACGCTACCGGGTGCGTGGGCTGGAGAAGAACCTGAGCTACGACCTGCTGAAGGTGAACCTGCTCGCAGCATGTGGCGACGCCATCCACGTCGATACCTTCGACCTGTACGCGGCGCGTCCGCGTCAGCAGTTCATCCAGGCGGCGGCGCGTGAGCTGGAGGTGGAGGAGGCGCAGATCAAGGCGGACCTGGGGCGGTTGCTGCTGAAGCTGGAGGCGAAGCAGGAGCAGTTGATCCAGGAGGCGACGCGTCCGCGCGAGCAGGCAACCGACCCGGCGGCGCTGCTGAGCGAGGCCGAGCGTGCCGAGGCGCTGGACCTGCTGCGTGATCCGAAGCTGCTGGATCGCATCCTGGCGGACTTCGAGCGTTGCGGGATCGTGGGCGAGCGGACGAACAAGCTGGTCGGCTACCTGGCGGCGACCAGCCGCAAGCTGGAGAAACCCCTGGCGGTGGTGATCCAGTCCAGCAGCGCGGCGGGTAAGTCATCGCTGATGGAGGCGGTGCTGGCGCTGCTGCCGCCGGAGGAGGTGATCAAGTACAGCGCGATGACGGGCCAGAGCCTCTTTTACATGGAGGAGGCGGATCTCAAGCACCGCATCCTGGCGATCGCCGAGGAGGAGGGGGCGGAGCAGGCCAGCTACGCGCTGAAGCTCTTGCAGAGCGAGGGCGAGCTGACGATCGCCAGCACGGGCAAGGATCCGCACACGGGTCGGCACCGCACGGAGCAGTACCGGGTGCAGGGGCCGGTGATGAT
>PWNO01000185.1 GCA_003557765.1 Bacteroidales bacterium | reverse complement strand
CACACCACAAGGTCTACACCGCTGGTCAGTGCTTTTTTTTCCGCAGCATATACTTCACCGGTACTGCCACCATAAATGGCGAGCGAGCTTACCGGCGTGAAATACCCAAAGCCTTCCATTTGCTGAGATATCTGCACAGCCAGTTCCCGGGTAGGTACGATCACAATGGCCCGTATGTGATCCTTCTTATCCTGGTTCGTAATGATCCGATGAATGACAGGCAAAAGAAAAGCAGCGGTTTTTCCTGTTCCGGTCTGTGCACAGGCAATCACATCTCTGCCAGTAAATATTTCCGGGATGACCTGCTCCTGCACGGGCGTGGCCTCGGCAAACTGCATGGCCTCAATGCCATCCATAAGACGCGGATCGAAATTAAAATCTTTAAATTTCAAAGTATCAATATTTTATAAATGTTTTTAGTAGCTTCTGCTTACTACCTGTGTATGGGTATGTGCGCAGCCCCAATTTACCATCAGATGAAGATGATGTGATGTCAACGCGTCCTTCAAAAATCAAGGTCTTGAACATCACATTATCTCTGCAACATAAATCTTTAAGCAGATCATGCCATGCGCGGTCCTCCTTTCCCATCTGATAAAAACCGTTGCGGCATTACATACACACCACCACTGACAAAACAACATTGCAGATCATGAGAAAGGTATGCATGGATATCAGTGGATTTTCAGCGTATATGCTGTTAACCATTGTCCAGCATCCTTTCCATCTCCTGTTGCAGGCAGTGAGCTGCCTCGCGCGCCCTGATATCAAAATCATCATCCCGGGAAGCATGGATGATGCCGCGTGAGCTGTTTATCAAAATACCAACCTCCCGGTTCATACATTGTGTAACAACCTCTTCCAGTTTGCCTCCCTGGGTGCCCACTCCGGGGATCAGGAAGAAATGATCCGGGGCGATCTTGCGAATGGCAGCAAGGGATTCCGGGCGGGTTGCACCCAATACAAACATCGTATTATCAGCACTCCCCCATTGCAGGCATGTTTCAACAACAGCCTGGTGAAGCTGCATATGATTGCTGTCGCCCGCACCATGTGGCTGTCTGTTTGGTATACAGTCGAGTGTTTGGAAGTCATCAGCACCCGGATTGGAAGTCAGGGCAAGGATGACCGTCCACTTTGCAGGTATCTCAAGAAAGGGTTTTACCGAGTCGTAACCCATGTAAGGGTTTACCGTTACCGCATCGAAATCAAGCTTTTCAAGGAAGGTATTTGCATATTGGATGGAAGAATTCCCGATATCTGCACGTTTTGCATCTGCGATGGTGAAAACCGGGCCCGCGGGATGTGACCGGAGATATGTCAAAGTTTTCTCCAGGCTTTCCCAGCCCAGACTGCCATGGCATTCATAAAAGGCCATGTTGGGTTTATACGCCACTGCAAGGTCGATGGTAGCATCAATAATGATCCGGTTGAACTCGAAGAGCGGGTGAGTGTAATCATTTCTTATTACCGGCGGGATCAGCTCAATGTCTGGATCCAGCCCGACACATAAAAATGACTTTTTTTCCCTGATGACATTGACCAGCTCTTGTTTATTCATGGTTCAGGAAACCCCTTCCTTAAGTTTTTCAGCATTTTCTGCTACCTGCAATGCATCTATGATCTCCTGGATGTCTCCGTCCATCACTCCCGAGAGATTATACATGGTAAGACCTATGCGGTGGTCTGTAACCCTTCCCTGTGGAAAATTATAGGTCCTGATCTTCGCTGACCTGTCTCCGGTAGACACCATGGTTTTACGCTTCGAAGAGATCTCCTCCAGATATTTTTTGTATTCCATGTCATAGAGTCTGCTCCGGAGCACTTTCATGGCCTTTTCCATGTTTTTGATCTGCGATTTTTGATCCTGACATGACACCACAATGCCAGAAGGCTCGTGGGTAAGACGTACCGCAGAATAGGTTGTGTTGACAGACTGTCCTCCAGGTCCGGAAGAACAAAATGTTTCTTTTTTGATGTCTGCGGGTTTGAGCTCCACGTCAAACTCATCAGCTTCAGGTAGCACAGCAACCGTGGATGCTGAGGTGTGCACCCTGCCCTGAGTTTCGGTCTGTGGCACACGTTGCACCCGATGCACGCCTGATTCATATTTCATTATGCCATAAACCCCTTCACCAGAAACGTTGAAGACCACTTCTTTAAACCCCCCTGAGGTTCCCTCATTCATGTCGACAAGTTCTGTTTTCCACTTTTTCGATTCGCAAAACTTGCTGTACATCCGGTATAAATCCCCTGCAAAAATGGCTGCCTCATCGCCACCGGTCCCTGCACGGATCTCCACGATGGCGTTTTTATCATCCTGGGGATCCTTGGGAATCAACAATAAACGAATCTCTTCTTCAAGGGTGTCTTTTTTTTCCTGTAGTTCATCAAGCTCAATGCGCGCCATTTCCTTGAAATCCGGATCTTTTTCCTTACCCAGGATTTCCTTGGTTGAGATGATGTTATCGAGTACGTTTTTGTATGTTTTTTGTGCTTCCACGATGGGCTCCAGGTCTTTATACTCTTTGCTGAGCTTGATATACCGCTTCATGTCCGTCATCACTTCCGGATCAGCAATAAGTTTAGCCACCTCATCATGGCGTTCCTTGATAGCCTCTAATTTCTCCAATAGCATGGTGAATGTTTTTATGCCCTGCAAAGGTACGAAAATGGGCTGAAGAAATCTCAGGAATATATGATGCTGCCATCAGGGCCACCGATCGATAGTTTTTTTCCTATTGAGGATTCCACCCTGCCAATGATCCTGGCTTCCAGATTGTATGCTGCACAAAGGTCAATGATCTCCTGCGCCACGTTTTTATTATGCAGATATATTTCAAAGCGATGCCCCATGTTAAACACGTTGTACATCTCCCGCCATGGGGTGGATGTGCTTTGCTGTATGTGGTGAAACAACGGTGGCGGATCAAATAGTGTGTCTTTTATAATGTGCAGGTCTTCAATGAAATGCAGAATCTTGGTTTGCCCTCCCCCGCTGCAATGTACCATACCGTGGATATGACCGCTGTATTTGTTCAGGATCTTTTTTACAACCGGGGCATAGGTACGTGTGGGGCTCAACACCATCTTACCCAGGTCGTGCGGCATTTCAGGTAATCTGTCGGTAAGGCGTGAGGTACCCTTATAAACGACATCCCGATCCAGGCTGGTATCATAGCTTTCCGGGTAATCTATGGCATACTGATGGTCAAAGATGTCATGTCTTGCCGAGGTAAGCCCGTTACTGCCCATTCCACTATTGTAGGTATCCTCGTAAATGGTTTGCCCGTAGGACGCCAGGCCGATGAT
>PWNO01000083.1 GCA_003557765.1 Bacteroidales bacterium | reverse complement strand
GCTGGACTGTTGAGGAGGCAGCGAACAGGCCTTTGTCAGAGGTTTTCAGGATTGTCAACGCAAAAACAAGGAAAACAGTTGCCGATCCTGTAAAGAAGGTCTTGAAAAGCAATAAAGTCGTTGGTTTGGCCAACCATACGGTCCTGATTTCAAAAAGCGGCAAAGAATACCAGATCGCTGATACTGCAGCACCCATAAAAAACCGAGACGGTGAGATCACCGGGGTTGTGCTGGTATTTAGTGATGTTACCAGAGAATATTCCATGCGAGAGAAACTGCGTCAGAGTGAGGAGCGTCTCAATTTTGCCATGATGGTTAAGAATGAAGGCATTTGGGACTGGGACCTTGTCACGAATACCGCTTTTTTTGATGACCGCTACTATACAATGGCTGGTTATGCACCCAATGAGTTTCCTCAGAATTTTGAAGCCTGGGCTGAAAGAGTTCATCCGGATGATCTGGAAGCCGCTCAAGCGTTCATAAAAGCATACCTGGAAGGAGAATTTGAAAAGTATGACCTTGAATTCCGGTTCCGGAAAAAAGACGGGCAATGGATGTGGATAAATGGGAAAGGTAAGGTCATAGAAAGAGATGCAAAAGGCAAGCCAACCAGAATGATTGGAACACATACTGATATCACCGAACGCAAGCGTACGGAGGAAGCCCTAACCCACTCCCATGAACTGATGAAATACATCATAGAGCATACACGGAGTGCTGTCGCAGTGCATGACAAGGATCTAAAGTACATTTATGTAAGCCAGCGATATATTGATGATTATAAGGTCCAGACCAAAGATATAATCGGGAAACACCACTATGAAGTATTTCCCGATTTGCCTCAAAAATGGAGAGATGTGCATCAAAAGGCGCTGGCAGGTGAGATATTGAGTGCCGAAGACGATCCATATGTAAGGGAAGACGGTTCCGTGGAATGGACACGTTGGGAATGCCGTCCATGGTTTGAAAGAGATGGCTCGATTGGGGGGATTATAGTCTATACCGAAGTCATCACCGAGCGCAAACGCACGGAGAAGGAACTGGAAATGTTTAAAACCATTGCAGAAAATGTAATTTATGGCAAGGCAATTGCTGATGTTGAGGGCAATCTTGTGTATGTGAATGACTATTTTGCCAGGATACATGATTACACAAAGGAGGAATTGATTGGGAAAAACCTGTCTGTGTTTCATAATGAAGATCAAATGAAAGATGTTGAACGGCTCAACAGGGAAATGCTGCAAACCGGCAATTTTGCCCCCACGGAAGTCTGGCATATTAAACGCGACGGCACTGAATTTCCCACCTTAATGACTGGTGTGACAGTCAAGGATGAGATCCGCAATACATCTTTTCTGGCCTCTAGTGCAATTGACATTAGCCGGCAAAAGCAAACAGAAAAAGAACTTATCCTTGCCAAAGAAAAAGCCCAGGAAAGTGACCGGCTGAAGTCGGCCTTCCTTGCCAACATGAGCCACGAGATACGCACCCCAATGAATGGCATTCTTGGGTTTGCTGAACTATTGAAGGAACCCCGCCTGACAGACGAGGAGCAACAACAATACATCGAAATCATCCAGAGAAGCGGTGATAGAATGCTAAATATCATCAATGACATTGTGGACATATCGCGCATTGAGTCAGGCCTCATGGATGTTACGCTGAAAGCCACGAACATCAATGATCAGCTGGACGATATCTACACATTTTTTAAGCCAGAGGTTGAAGCAAAAGGGATGCAGCTTACATTAACGGATCCGCTTCCGGCCGAAATGGCCAATGCAATTACGGATCGTGAAAAGCTTTTGGCCGTACTAACCAACCTGATTAAAAATGCCATAAAATACTCCCATGAAGGCACCATCGAGTTTGGATGTAGTAAAATAGGATCAAACCTGGAATTTTTTGTCAGGGATACAGGCATAGGTATCCCTAAAGCCCGGCAGCGTGCAATCTTCGAGCGCTTCATACAGGCTGACATTGAAGACAGAGCCGCCAGGCAGGGTGCCGGACTGGGTCTGGCCATTTCAAAAGCTTATGTGGAAATGCTGGGTGGCGAGATATGGGTGGAAAGCGAAGAAGGCAAAGGATCTGCGTTTTCTTTCACCATCCCATACGAAAAAGAGCATCAGAAAGCTGATAAAGAGGAAACAGGCGGATCCGGAACAGTTATTAAAGGCAAAGAAATCAGCTTAAAAGTCCTTATCGTTGAAGATGATGAATTGTCTGACATGCTGATGGAAAAGCACATGCAAAAAGTAGGAAAAGAAATTTTGCATGCAGTCAGTGGATCAGAGGCCATTTCAATATGTAAAGAAAACCCGGATATTGACCTGATCATGATGGATGTTAAAATGCCTGGCATGGAAGGGGATGAAGCCACAAGACAAATACGCAATTTCAACAAAGATGTGGTGATTATCGCACAAACAGCCAAGGCCCTGATTGGCGATAAACAAAGCATGCTCGATGCCGGCTGCAACGACTATATTACCAAACCCATCAATAAAGATCAGTTGCACGCTTTGATAGAAAAGTATTTTGGGGAATAGTTTAGCTTAACTTGAAAACCCACGTCCTTTGGGCGTGGTGATTTGCTGGCGGGGCTTTGCCCAAAGACCTTTGTGGCAGGAAAAATTCGTGGTGCAAAGCTGAATTCCGGATGATATATTTGATTAAACCCGTAACCCCGCAGATTAGCGTAACTTTGGGGTCTGTTATACAACTTATCAATAGCGTATCTTATAGAAGCAATTAAATGCAGACATTCATACATTACGCATTGCATATTGTTTTTCCGCTTTTTATCGCATTTGTATTTTTTAGAAAAGACTGGAAACAAGTTTACCTGATTTTCCTTGCAACCATGCTGGTTGATCTGGACCATTTATTGGCAGATCCCGTTTTTGACCCAAATAGATGCAGCATCAACTTCCACCCGCTGCATACTTACTATGCGATCATTGCATACGCAGCAATGCTGTTCCTTCGAAAACCATTCAACATCATAGGACTCGGACTGCTGTTACATATGCTTGCTGATGGAATTGACTGTATGATGATGACCCCTTCATGATGACTTACTTGGTTTTGATAAAATATTTTTGGTAATTAATCAAATAAGTCTTTATTTTTATACTGCGGTTTTGGCTAACATGACACCAACAAACGAAAGTACCATGCGGTACACGCGATGAATCGATCACACATATCAAAAACGGCTGTTTTTACCTTGGCCGTGGTGTCTCTTTCTTTATGGGGATTTTCTCAGGATATTTCAGATTTAGAGGAAAAACTCCAGACGCTCACCGACGACAGGGAAAAAGTCAACTTGCTCATAGACTTAGGGGAGTATTATTGCAGCAGGGACCACCATAAAGCAATGTTATACCTGCAAGACGCTCTTGTCCAAGCCACCAACATAGGGTATTGGGAAGGGGTTGCCGGAAGCCTGCTTTGGCAGGGCCGGACCTTTTATTACAAGGACGAATATGCTATGGCTATGCGCTACCTGCAACAAGCAGGGCAGCTTTATGAAGAGCTTGATGATCACGATGGCCTGGCATATGTGTTTTATGCAACCGGTGCCATACATCGGATCCTTGGCAACCATCTGAAGGCCATACAGGATTATCAGAAAACCATTGCTTTGAGCGAATTGTCAGGAAATATTCACCACCAAACAAACGGCTTTGTTAGCCTGGGTGGATTTTATAATCAACGCGGTGAGCCGGAGCAGGCCTTGGTCTATTTGGGGCAGGGACTTGCGCTGGCAAAGCAAACCGGCTATGCAGCGAATAAGGCTACCATATACGCCAATATAGGCTTGGCCTACGAACAAATGAACAAGCTCGACTCGGCCCTTGCCTTTATGGAAAATGGACTCCGGATCCGGACCGAAATGGAATCAGTTCGCGGTATTGCAAGTTCAAATTACAACATTGGGGGATTGTTGATCAAAATGAATCAACCCGACCAGGCCATTGAAAAGTTAGAACAGGCTTTATGGGGGTTCAGTTCGCTTAATGATGACACCGGCATTTGCATTGTTACCATAAGGCTTGCAAAGGCCTGGCACTTAGCAGAAAAAAATGACAAAGCGCTGGATATTGCTTATGCTTCGCTGGATATTGCCCGGAAAGTAAATAACCCTAAACTGATCAAAAAGGTGTTAAAAGTGTTGGCCCAAATCACCTCTGATATTAACGAGCACGAATTAGCCTATACTTATCTGATAAATCACAACAACATATATGACAGTTTAGCAGAAGCCAACAGGGAGCAGCTAATCCGTGAACTTGAAATACAATTTCAAACCGCACGCAAAGCATCTGAAATACAGATTCTGAGAAGTAAAACAGAGATCCAGCGAAAGAACAACATCCTGGTAAGCATCTCCTCATTGGCTACAGTGGTTATATTGCTTTTGGTGATCATTCTGATGCGCCAAAAAACACGGGGAATAGCCCGAAAGAACAAGCTGTTCGAACAGGAAAAAACCATACACGAACAAAAAGAAGCGCTGAGGGAGCAAGAACAGCAGATAATGCATGAAAAGCTGGAAGCAAAGAACCGGGAACTGGCTGCGAAAGCATTGGAAATGATACGCGTGAATGAAGTCATAAGCAGCATGATTGAAAAACTGGAAGCATACAGCAAAGAAAACCAGGATAACGATAAGAACACCCATTATATCAGCGGGATCATATCGGGATTGGAAACCCAGCTGAAAAACAATTCCTGGAGTGAGTTTGAAAAGGTTTTCAAGCAAATACATTCAGGGTTCTACCAAAAACTATTGGACATTTGTCCCGATTTGTCACCCGCCGAAATTAAAGTAGCCGCTTTTTTAAAATTGAATCTCAACACAAAAGAAATAGCGGCTATTTCTTATAAATCAGAATCGGGGATTAAATCAACCCGGTTCAGGCTTCGAAAAAAGCTGGGTCTTACTTCCGACGACAGTTTAATCCCTTTTCTGATGAAGCTGTAAGCCCATCATTCCTTCTTACCTTCCGTTTACCGGGGCGATGAACGCCCCTTAAAAAGGTCGTTTCCGACCCGTGCAACTTTTTGAACTTGTGCGCGCAACCATTTGGATCCCAATATATTTGCACGATATTTCATCTGGTTAGTACATTTGAGCCATATACTATTTGGCATGGCAAAGGGAAGTCAAAAAAAGAAGCGGATCAAGAAGGACACAAAACCACAATGGTCTTTAGAAAAAGAATATATCCGCCAGCGACGAAGTGCCTTAGAAAAAATCATCCAATATTTCACCTCACAGAAGTCCAGTAAATAGAACCATTCACCCTAAAGCCAAACCCATGAAAAACCTTTTTCTTTCTTTAAGCGCATTGCTTGTGCTGCAGTGTTTGCAGGCACAACCTGTGCTGACATCCAACATGCATTTTGCAGTGGGCGACACTTACCGGATTGACGGGTTTCTGGATTTCTTCCCCATTGATCCGGGTCCCCCTGGTGCTAACCAGGTGTGGAACTTTCATTTTCCTGATGGGGAAGAAATGTTCGAGGGAGAGCCTGCCATTGCGGTGGATCCGTCTGGTACTCCTTTCGCTGATTCAACTGCTGTTATGGCTGCAGATATATGTATCAGGTCTGCAGACAACCCCAACCTTAGCGCGTATCAATATTATGCAAACAGTCCATCCGTCAGTCATTTAACCGCCATGGGCTGGTTCGAAGCAGGCAACACAAGCTTTGGGAATTACGACCCCCCTTTTAATTACCTGGTCTACCCGCTTGCATATGGTGACACATATGAGTTTACATACGATTACATAAGCTACCATCTTGACTTTGGTTATCACGTTATGCGTGACTCAGGGCATGTCCATGTGCAGGCTGATGCCTGGGGACACATTACCACGCCACTGGGAGAATTCTCCAATGTACTGCGTTTAAAATCAACGAATGTCAACAAATTCTGGTATCGGTATGATGTCGGAGAACCATGGACCTTTATAGGTGAATTCATTGAGATTGAATACCATTGGTTTCATCCAGAGATAAAAGCACCCCTAATGATCATCACAGAATTTGGAGACCAGGCGCAGCGATCTGCAGATGGTACTTTGATCTTAGGAACTCCGTATGCGGCAATTCAACAAAGATACGGTGCAATCAAAAGAACAACTACCAAACACAAAAAAGGTGAATTTTTTATTCGTTTTCTGGCCGATTATGCTTTTGACTCCAATGGGGAGGAAGATCCTCCCGTATACGATCAACATGGGTTCGCTGCAACAGGGGGGGATAGCCAGGACAAAGGCGGATCCATTAGTTATTCTATTGGTCAAATAGCTTACCAAACCGCATCTTCCACTTCCGGGTCCGTATCAGAGGGCATACAACAAGCATATGAGATCTTCATCATTACATCAGCGCCCGGACTGGCTGCTGTCACGCTTGATGTTTCAGCTTATCCGAATCCGGTCCGGGATTTATTGGTACTGGCAGTCAATGAGGATCTGAGCAATCAAAGCCTGATGTATCAATTAACAGACATGAAGGGCAGAATAATTTACCGACAGACCATTCACCAAACCAAAAATGAAATTAACATGCAGCATTTGCCCGCGGGCAACTATTTTCTGCAAGTTACCAGTTCATCGCGTGGGAAAAATATGCTATTCAAGATCATCAAGTATTAAAACCCAGCAATAAGAACCGTTTTCGCATATCATTCATTCATCCAAAAGAAACAGCCTTATGAAAACATTCACCCGACACACAACAGGTTTTTGTCTTGCAATTTGTGCATATCTTATCTTCTCTTTGCAAATCCTGGCACAGGCTCCAGACATGATGAGCTACCAGGCGGTTATTCGCAACGCTGAACACGGTTTAGTGGCCAATACGCAAGTCAGCGTACAGATCAGCATTTTGAAAGGCTCACCGTCCGGCTCAACGGTCTTTTCAGAGTCGCACCACAAAACGACCAACGACAATGGCTTGCTGAGCCTTGAAATCGGCAAAGGTTCTAAAATATCGGGCCACATAAGCCAGATAGACTGGTCTGATGGTCCATATTACATACGTTCAGAAACTGACCCGGCAGGAGGGAGCAATTATTCCATTTCCATAACCAGTCAGCTCATGAGCGTCCCGTATGCATTATATGCCAAAGAAAGTGGAACTGGAGGCTTCCCTGATGGAAACTTCGTGGGAGAAATCCTTTATTGGGACGGGACACAGTGGACGGCAATACCTCCGGGAACGCACGGCCAAACCCTAAGCTGGTGCGGTGGCATTCCGGTTTGGGGGCCCTGCAATGGAGGTGGCGGCAATACCGTTACCGACTACGATGGAAACATATACCATATCATTACCATTGGCAGCCAGCAGTGGCTTTTGGAAAACCTCAGAACCACCAGATACAACGATGGCACTATCATACCCAATGTGACTGATCATTCCGCATGGAGTGCTATCACCACCCCTGCTTATGCCTGGTACGACAATGATGAGGGAAGCCACAAAGACCCTTACGGTGCATTGTACAATTGGTACGCAATTGATCCGGGAAGCAATGGTGGGAAAAACATTTGTCCCGTTGGCTGGCGTGTGCCAACCGATGGTGATTGGACAGATCTTACCGATCATTTGGGTGGCCTAAGCGTAGCGGGTGGCAAAATGAAAGAAGCCGGTACCACACACTGGAACCCCCCAAATACCAGTGCTACCAACGAAAGCGGTTTTACGGCACTCCCCGGCGGCTTTCGTTTTTACCTGAATGGTGTGTTCGATGAGATGGGCAATCGCGGCGGCTGGTGGAGTGCTAACGAAGGCAGTGCGACAATGGCAAGAAAACGGAACCTGGTCCACACAGATGCCTCAGCAATCATCGGCAGCAGCAATAAAAAACAAGGCTATAGCATTCGTTGCATCAAATAACAGGTGTGATTGCAGACGATATAAGGTTGCGAAATGTTTTTGGATTACTATCTCGCCCTTATCTTGGTATTCCTGTTAATCCGGCATGCTTTAGGATACGTACCCCTGTGTCTATGAGTTCGTTGGCTGTTGTACCTTTAGCTGTGCTCTGCTGAACACTCATCTTATCTTTTTATAATAATCTGAACCTCACAGGCATATTGAATTGTACGCTCACTTTTTCTCCATCCTTTTTACCCGGTTCCCAATTGGGCATTTTGTTCACCAGATGCAATACTTCCGCGTCAATGTCAGGATGCACTCCACGAAGGATCTCTGCATTAGTGATTGCCCCGTTATGCCTCACGACAAATGTAACAAACACAGTTTCCTGCACCCCTTCTTCCATGGCTGACTCAGGGTATCTCAGGTTTTTTGTCATGAATTGCTGCCTTGCCTCTTCTCCGCCCGGGAATGCAGGATGATTGTCAGCAGATAAACTAAACTCACAAACATCCGAAGAAAAAAGAATATTGAAATTGAGGCAATAATGTACACCAGGATCCTGCGTGCGGTCAGCGCGTCAAATAATCCGTGCCGGGCACTCTCCAGCCCTGAATGAGCGCCGGAAGAAGCATTCACCACCACCTCAGGCAATAAGATCGCCCCGCCGGGCGAACCCCCGGCCGTAAACAGTCCACACGCATATTGCCCCACCCCGGCAAACAAAAGGGATGCAGGCAATCACATCATAGCAGATCAAAGCTTGCATGCCTGTATTATTCATGCAGGATTGTTATTGAAGAAAGTAGCTTAAAAACCTTTGTTGCCATTCAGAGGGCTTTCCTTTGCCTGTGTTGCACTTTGTTTGTTCCTTACATGAGCCCTGACTGCTGACAGTCCACTATGGGGGATGGCAGTCACCAGCCATCACAGCCGACTGGTGATGTGAACCAGGTCAGGATTATCTTTTGCCCGAAATTTTTACCTTTGTCCCTGTTTGATATATCGCACGTCATTTTTTGATTTGCATGTGATCAGGCTTTCATTTACTCTTTTTCTTAACATCAATTAATCAGTTAAACAGTTTATTACAACATGAAAAAATGTATTTTGTTACGAAAAGTTTTGTCTTTGCTGGTCATTTTTGCCGGTACAGGTTTGACAGCCCAGGACGTGCTCACTGAACAGGGTTACCAGGAGCCTCCGCAGGAAATCAGGGAACATGTATTGGCACCGCGCCATGAGAATATCACCCTGAGCAACCTGGGGCCAGACCGCAGCGTTTTTCTGAATGCCATCAGAGACGGCCTTACGCCCATTGAAAGGCTGGCCAAACCCTATCACAATTTTGGGGGCATTGAAGTAGATACTGCAGCTAACCGCCAGCGGCGCTTTACCACAGGGGGATCTGCCGGCTATGAGTTTTTCGAATGGGAACGAACCAGCACACGTACCATCAGAACTCCTGATGATGGCCGGGTATCCAATGCCACCTGGTCACCCGACGGATCGAAAGTGGCCTATTTTGTTCATTATCCAAATGAAAGCCATGTCTATCTGACTGACTTGGGAAGCAGGCGTTCAAACAGGGTTACTACCTCACCCGCACTGCTTACCCTGACCAATGCCATCGAATGGTCGGCAGACGGACAATACATCACCACCATTGTGCTTCCCCAAGACCGCGGCCAAAAACCACAAAACACACCCGACGGCAATGTGCTGATCCAGATTACCGATAAAGGGAAAAACGAACTGCGCACCTTTCCCCACCTGCTGGAAGGTCCTTACGAGAAAGACATGTTTGCATACTATGCCACCGGTCAGATTGTCCGGATCAATGTGGAAAATGGCGCAGTCGATGAAATTGGTGCCCCCGGCTTGTATACCG
Organism: Bacteroidales bacterium; assembly: GCA_003557765.1. The sequence continues at coordinate 3,127 of PWNO01000083.1, read as the reverse complement.
GTGTCAGCATGGCTCCCGACGGAGCGTATTTTATGGTAACTACCATACAGAAGCCTTTTTCAAATATCGTTCCTGTCAGCATGTTTGCCACAGTGCAGGAGCTTTGGGACATTGAGGGCAACGTGATTGCTGAGCTTAGCAGCCGCGATCTGCGGGATGGCAGAAACAATGACAACGATGACGATGAACCCCGGAAACGTCAGATCACATGGCGCCCCGATGGTAACGGACTCAGCTACCTGCTGAAAGATGCCCCTCCGGAAGAGGAGGAAAACAATGACAACGGAAATGATGAAGCTGAAGACCAGGAGGATGAAGAGGAAGAAGAAGAGAAAGAGGAAAGGATGGACAGGGTATACCACTGGGCGCCTCCATATGGTGAAGACGACAAACAGATCCTATTCAGCAACAAAAATGAAATCCGTGACCTGGAATACTCGCAGGACTGCCAGACACTGTTCATAAGAGAAAGGGAAAGGGGCGAGGATCATGTGTATGCCGTATTCCTGGATGAGCCGGAAGAAAAATATACCATCTACAAGTGGGATACCAGCGAGTTTTATGATAATCCCGGCAGCCTGATGACCACAGCAGGTGTCTACGGGCCCGATATCGTCCGCCAGTCGATCGACCAGGATCATGTATACCTGTCGGGCATCAAATACCACGAAGAGTGGAGGGAAAACGCCCCGCAGCCATTCCTGGACAAGGTGGAGATCCGCAATGGTGAAAAAGAAAGGGTTTTTGAAAGTCAGGAAGATGTACATGAACAACCAACAGCTATTATTGATGATGACCTCAACCAGATCGTCATTCAACGTCAGACACCCACAGATACCCCTGATTCCTATCTGAGAAATACTGCCGATGGTTCTCTGGAGAAGATGACCGATAACGTGGACCACTCTCCTGAGATCACCAATGCCATCTATAAGGACTTTGACGTAACCCGCTCCGATGGCATCACCTTCCCGGTCAGGGCTATTCTACCGCAAGATTACCAGGAAGGCGAAAGACTTCCGGTCATGTTCTGGTTTTACCCCAGGGAATACAACGATCAGGAAGCTCTGGACAACGCATTACGAAGAAGAAACATCAACAGTTTTCGCTCTATCGGGGTACGTTCCATGCAGATGCTCCTGACCCGGGGTTATGCAGTAGTATTGCCTGACTTCCCCATTGCAGGCCCCATGGATCAGGTCAATGACAATTTCATTCCCAGCATCCAGCGCAACTGGCACGCCATCATTGACGCCTGTGATGAACTGGGATTCCTTGACCGCAACCGGCTGGCTCTCGGAGGACACAGTTACGGGGCATTTGGAACAGCCCACTCCATGATCCAGACGCCTTATTTCAAAGCCGGGATCGCCGGTGCGGGAAACTATAACAGGACCCTGACCCCAATTACCTTCCAGCGTGAAAGAAGAGTGCTTTGGGAAGGACGTGAATCCTATGTCTCCATGTCACCCATCATGTATGCTGAACGTCTTGACGGTGCCTTGCTGATGTATCACGGTGCTGATGACAATAACGTAGGCACATGGCCGATAAACTCCAAAAGAATGTTCCATGCCCTGAACGGCCTGGGGAAAGAAGCCGCGCTGTACTTTTACCCTTACGAAGGCCATGGACAATCCGGCCAGGAGACCCTGCTGGATATGTGGGCGAGATGGGTCGACTGGCTTGACAGATACGTGAAGTATTATGACCAGCTTGAAGAAGAGGAGAATGAAAACTAACAGGCAAAGCTGAATAAGCTGAAATGATAATTGCTGTAATTAAGTATTTTTAAGCATCCATCGTTTCCCAAGCCGGAGGTCAGGAGAAACGGCATGGGATATTTCCTTCAAAAATAACATATGACGTGTAGCGGTCACCAAATGTATTTCTGACCACTGCACGTCATATTTTGTTTTTTTTAACACCTGCAACCCGGTTTTACCCCGCCAGCCATTGATATCATTCAATGGTTTTTTTGTATCTTGTGGTGTGAATCATAATTTTCCTCAAATTATCTGTCAATCATGGCTACCTTAAACAGAATACATCTGGCGATCATCCTGGCAGGCCTTCTTTTGCTATCAGGTGTTGGCTATTCCGTGGCCGGGGACAATCCCGGAAACGCGCACAGTGATCTGCTGGAGCAACTTGAAAAAATGAACACAGCGTATCCCAGGCAGGCTGCATTCCTTCATACTGACAAACAAGAATACATGGCCGGTGAAATAATCTGGATGAAGGCTTATCTTGCAAATGCTACCACACTTAAGCCGGATACCATGAGCACCAATTTTTACGTGGAACTCATCGACACAGAAGACGGAATTGCTGAAGTCAAGCTCTTTCGTTTGGAAAACGGTGTAGCTCACGGTGAGATCTATTTGCCGGACTCCCTCTCCGAAGGCAATTACCAGCTAAGGGCCTACACTGACTGGATGCGAAATTTTGGTGCTGCATTCTATTTCACCAAGGATATTTACGTATATAATCCCATAGAAGAAAACTTTATCAAAAGATGGGATATAATTAAAAACCGGTGGTTTAACTGGACGCTCGGGCGTCAACAGGGCAGAAAGCAATTCGCATTTTTCCCTGAAGGAGGGAACCTGATCTCTGGAAAAGAGAACCGGGTGGCATTTAAAGCTGCCAACAAGCTTGGTGCCGGTGTAGAGGCTTCAGGAGCCTTAATCGACGACAGCGGGAATCAGGTCCTTAAATTTTCAACCTTTCACAATGGGATGGGAAGTTTTACATTTACACCGGAAGAAGGACGGCGTTACAGGGCCCGTATAAGCTATTCCAACGGCGATACGGAACGCGTAAGACTCCCCGCTTCCATGCCCCGGGGCTATATCCTCTCTGCTGATGTTTCTGAAGGGGATATTGAGGTCAAGATCAAAACCAACCTTGACAGGGTTCATCTGCCACAGGCCAATGAAGTTTTTCTCATTGCCCAGACAAGGGGAGTGGCCCATTTTGCTGACAATATCACCCTGGATAATGGCATGGCAAACATTTCGATCTCGGTTGATTCTTTTCCCACGGGCATTTGTCAGCTTAAACTGTTTGATGCCGCTGGCCAACCCATTGCCGAAAGGCTGGTTTTTGTCAACCACGACGATAT
>PWNO01000294.1 GCA_003557765.1 Bacteroidales bacterium | reverse complement strand
TGTCAGGCCCTGAAATAGCACAAGATATCATTTATATCCGAACCACCAATGAGTTCAACCAGGCAAGGTATTACTATTCCCTGGATGGTGAAAACTTTGAGCGCTTCGGTCCCGAGTTCACCATAAAAATGGGCATATCAAGGCACGGCTTTCATAACTGGAGCGGCGACAGGCTGGGCTTCTTTTGCTGGAATGAGGTCAGCGAAAGCGGACACATTGATGTTGACTGGTTTTGCTACGACTACTATGATGGGCCTTGCAAGGATGAACGGTGTTGTTTTGCAGAAGCGCCATGATTCTTCCGGCATTCGCAAATAATTGCTTACATTTAAGCAATCAATAAATTTAATTGGGAATGCATAAATATTTGATTATGATTATTATGCGCAGAACTGCTAAGTTTTCTCTTTTGGCAGCCCTGGTGGTGCTCTGTTGTATGAGTCCACTCATGGCAAATGGTTTGGATTCAGGCCTGGTAAGGCAGGAAGGACGGCATATCTATAGCCTGCAGGCCGACCTGATCGCGCCTGCAAGCTTGAAGGCCAAATGGATATGGCTGCCAGGCGTATCACACAGGGAACGCAACCACTACATGCTGGCCCGCAAGGTGTTTCACCTGGATGATGTACCAAATGACAGGGCCGTAATGTATATTACCGCTGACACACATTACAAGCTATGGGTCAATGGCGAGTTCATCACACGCGGACCTGCACGCTCAAACCCGCATCATCAAAACTATGATGTGCTCGACCTCAGCAACGACCTGAAGGCCGGAGAAAACCTTATCGCCGTATTGGTTCATTACCATGGTGTTATGAAGTCGTACTACACTGACCCTTACCCAGGCTTGATTGTACAACTGGAATTGTGTGAGGGTGACAATAAGGAATACATTGTGTCTGATACCGAATGGAAGGTTTGGCGCGAATGGGCGTGGGATAGCCGAACGGAGTGGGTCAATGCGGTAAATGCCAATAACTTTTCCTCTTCCTACGATTTCAACAAGGCGCGCACCGGCTGGCAGTACCCTGGCTACCACGACACCTATTGGCAACATGCCGTTTACCAGCTTGGTCAGCCGGCATGGCCACCAAAAGAGCCCGGTTACGAGCCCTATGCCCTGCAGAGACCATGGTTTAGCCTTGTACCCCGCGACATGCCACCGCTTGAAGAATATGACAGGCCGGTGGAAAGCATCTTTCAGCTTTCCGAAGCGCCGCAGTATGGCAAATACCTTTTCTGGGGCGACCGGCGCGAGTACAATGCCCTGTGGCACAGCATGCAAGATGTCCATAACCCGCTTGTGAACAGCCAGGTGGAAGGTGCTGATCAGTTTTTTGACGGCAAAGGACCCTTGACGATCAGGAACTCATGGCCACAAGACAAGTTTACCCGTCAGCCAATCTATCATACCCGCATCGTTTTTGACCTTGGCACAATAGCAAACGGCTACCCATACCTGCGCGTGAAAGCCGGCCAGGGAGCCGTAATAGACCTTACCTATGCACCCTACCTTGTGGATGATACCTTCATTCCTGCACTGATGGTGGATAACTGGTCTGATCGCATTGTGCTCTCAGGCAACGACGACTACTGGGAGGGCACAGAGTTACGCACTTTTCGTTATGTGGGCGTTACGTTCAGGGGCGAACAACCCTTTGAACTCAAAGAGCTGGGCCTGCGCGTAGAGGCCTACCCATTTCAGCCGGCAGGCAGCATATCAGTAGCGGAAGAAGCATTCATCGCTGAGCTCTGGGAAGCAGGCGAAAAGACCATTCGTGCAATAACCACCGACGGATTCACCGACAATTACCATGAGAACCGCCAATATGTGCAAACATCTTTTTATGCTTCACGCGGAAATTATGCTTCTTTCGCGGATCCTTATCTGCAACGTCGTTACCTGCTGCAGCACGCGCAGGATCAGCTGCCTAACGGCATCATGCCCATGTGGGCGCCATGGGGCGTTTACGATGGAAACAACCAGGTGCCCGGCATATTTGAGGCCAACCATTTCTGGTTACTGGGCTTGCACGACTACTTCCTATTTACCGGCGACACCACAACGGTAAAGGAACTGCTCGTGAGCGCCGAAAGATGCGCCAATGCACTGCTTGCCCTCCAAACGGAGAACGGACTGCTGCACAAACCACCCCATCCATACTGGATTGACTGGGCACGACTGGCACAAGGAGATCAAAACTTTATTCTGAATGCATTACAGATGCTTTCTTTTCAGCATTATGCCCAGGTGCTCACCTGGCTCGGCCACCATGCCCGGGCCGAAAAATGGAATGTTGAAGCCGGCAAGATTGGCGAACGCCTTCAGGCATTCTGGCGCGAAGACCGTGGGCTTTTTGCCGACAATCTCAACAGCGGAGTGCCTGACAACAACTTTTCAGAGCACGCCAACGCCCTGGCCATTGTGGCCGGCATCAGCAGCGAGGAACAAAGCGTGTCTATTCTTAATAAGTTAAAAGAGAACCACATCAACTGGACGATGGAAGAAGCCGTGTTGTTTAATTTCTGGATAGCAGAAGCATTAAGCAGCAAGGGATTTGTTGTTGAAGCCATTGACCTGTTCAAAAGAAGATACGGCCACATGGTGGCTGATAAGGATATTGGCACGCTGTGGGAGTATGCAAACATCCATGCCGAAAACGTTGGCGAGCGTTCTTTTGATGCTGAAGATGCCTGGTCGCCGCGTTCCTGGTCGGCATCGCAGGCTGAAAATGCTTACCCGCCATACACATTGTCAAAATGGGTGCTTGGCGTATATCCAGTCACGCCAGGAATGTCCGAAATGCAAATTACAACAATGACATCACCTTATAACCAGCTTTCCGGCGCCGTACCCATAGCAGGCGGAAAGCTTGTAACTGTCGAAAAATTAGGCAATGAACTATCTGTTGAACTGCCTTCAGACATATCCGGCAGAATCCCGTTGAAAGCAATCCGCAAATACAATAACATTGAGATCAATGGACGGGCGTTTGATGTATCGGAACTTCAAAAAGACATTCACCTGGAGCCGGGAGAATATCTTATAAAGTGGGAATAAAATGAATTATGGATGTGATGCAAATCGCTGTTTCAAAATAAAATATGACTTTTACTATCAAGAATGAACTACGAATTCGCTGTTTTTTGGCGGGATTATTAATGCTGACTGTTTTAGCAGCGTGCAATCAAGTCAATAGAGACGCGGAAGTTGCTTCGTATGATGCTGACAACTTTAAAATCTTCAAAGGTGTTAACCTGGCCCATTGGCTGTCGCAAAACTTTCATAC
>PWNO01000043.1 GCA_003557765.1 Bacteroidales bacterium | reverse complement strand
TGCGCGACTTTGTCGACGGCGCGCTGGAGTCCACCGGCAAGAGCACGGACATGGCGATGGAAGGCGACGGGTTCTTCGTCGTCAACGCCGGCGGGGACCAGCGCTACACCCGCGCGGGGAACTTCAGCCTCGACAGCGACTTCAACCTTGTCAACCCCAACGGCGCGCTCGTCCAGGGCTGGCAGGCCGACGAAAACTTCCAGATCCAGCAGGGCCCGCTCGAAACGCTGAACATCCCCGTCGGCGCGCTGACCATCGCCGAGGCCACCGAAAACGTGCGCTTCGCGGGCAACCTCAACGCCGCGGGCGACCTGGCGACGCAGGGCACGGTGCTCACGACCAACACCGTCTTCGCCGACGCCGGTGCGACCATCTTCGCCGACGAGAACACCGACCTGCTGAGCCTGTTCAACGCCGACGGCGACGCGTTGTTCGACCTTGGCGACGTCGTGACGATCAGCGGCGCGCAGCGCGGCGGGGCGAGGCTGCCGGATCGCAGCTTCGAGGTCAACAACGCCAACACCAGCGACAGCGACACTTTCGGCACGACGCTGGGCGAGTTGATGCAGTTCATGAGCGACGCCCTGGGCATTGCGACCGAGGTCAGCGGCGGGGTGAGCGTTGACGACGGCGTGATCCAGATCGAGGGCAACGCGGGCACCGCCAATCATCTGCGCCTGCGCGACGTGGACATGCGCATCAACGCGCACGAGGCCCCCGGCGCGCCGTTCGTCATCACCGAGCAGGCCGAGGCCGTCGGCGAGTCGACGCGTACGAGTTTCGCGGCCTTTGACAGCCTGGGCAACGAGATGACGCTGGATCTGACCATCGCGTTCGACAGCCGCGACGACCTGGGCACGACGTGGCGGTATCACGTCCAGAGCGACGACCATCAGGCGCTCAGCCGGCACATGGGCTCGGGGGTCATGCGGTTCAACAACCACGGCGCGTTCGTCAGCGCCACGGAGGAGGCGTTCAGCGTCGAGCGCGGCGGCACCGGCGCCCTGACGCCGCAGACGATCAACCTCAACTTCACCGGCGCCAACCAGAACCTCTCGGCCCTGGCGGGGACCACCAGCGAGGTCGCGTCGATCGACCGCGACGGCTCGGCACTGGGCACGCTCACCGACTTCGACATCGCCCAGGACGGCATGATCAGCGGGATCTTCTCCAACGGCCTGCGCCGCGACCTCGGGCAGGTCGCCATCGCCACCTTCACCAACAACCAGGGTCTGGAGGAGGTCGGCGGCAACCTCTACCGCGCCACCGCCAACAGCGGCCCCGCGGGCATCAGCAACCCCGGCACCGGCGGCACCGGCCGGCTTATCGGACGCGCGCTGGAAATGTCCAACGTCGATCTCGCCCACGAATTCATCGACATGGTCCGGGCGACCACCGGCTTCAGCGCCAACTCGCGCGTGCTGACCACCAGCGACCGCCTGCTTCAGGAACTGATGAACATCGGCCGATAAGTATGGTCGCGGGCCGGTCCGCGCCCGGATATGAACCGCGAAGGCGCGAAGTAAGCGAAGGGCGCGAAGAAGACGAATCCCAAAGATGTCTTCCTTCGCGAACTCCGCCTGCTTCGCTCCTTCGCGGTTAGTGGGGTCATCGGGGTCGCTCCGCGGATCCCCGATCCCCGAACCCCGAACCCCCAGTGCCTCGCCCCCATGATCAGCGTTCATCGACTCAATGGTAAGCCTGTCGTGGTCAACGCCGAGCTCATCCGCACGGTCGAGGCCAACCCGGACACCACCATCACGCTGGTGAACGGCGATCACATCCTCGTGCAGGAATCGATGGAGCGCGTCGTCGAGCTCGTGGTCGAGTACGGCCAGAGCCTGCGTCGAATGATGCCCATCGATTGAACGGGGTTCCTTTCCCGTCCCTCCCCCTCCTAATCCTAATCCTAATCCTAATCCTAATCCTAATCCTGATTCCTAATCCTGATCGTGATCCCACCAAAGAAATCCCGCCCTTCGCATCCGCTCAGGACGGGCGTTGACGGTGCGCGCGTAACGATCGTGCCGGTTGTCCCGAACACACCGATCGGGCGAGCCTGAGCGCAGTGCATTGTGCTGCCGACTGCGCATCTTAAAAGGTTGCACCGGCTTAAACCGATAAACCGTTATTGGAAGGTTCGATCCGCCGCGCCTGAGGTACGCCATGGACCTGGGGATACTGTTTGGTTTCATCGGCACCTGGGTGCTGATCATCTGGACGCTGCTCGCCGGCGGCGAGCCGGTGGCGTTCGTCAACGTGCCCGGCATCCTGCTGGTCATCGGCGCCTCGAGCACCGTGCTGTTCTACGCCTTCCCCGTCCGCAACGTCAAACGCTTCGGCGGCGTGGTCCGCAAGGCCTTCTTCAGCCAGTCCAAGCCCGTCGACAAGCTCATCGAAGACCTCGTCTCCTACGCCGAGATCGCCCGACGCGACGGCATCCTGAGCCTGGAGAACACGACCAAGGAGATTGAGGATCCGTTCATCGTGCGCGGGATTCAGATGGCGGTCGACGGCACCGACCCGGAATTGATCGAGCAGATCATGGACACCGAGCTCGACAACCTCATCGAGCGCCACGACGCCGGCCGGGGCATGCTCGAGGCGCTGGGCAAGTACGCCCCGGCGTTCGGGATGATCGGCACGCTTATCGGACTGGTCATCATGCTGGTGAACCTGGACGACCCGTCCAAGCTCGGGCCCGGCATGGCGGTGGCGATCCTGACCACGCTCTACGGCGCCGTCATCGCCAACGCCATCGCCCTGCCACTGGCGGACCGCCTTGCACAACGTTCCTCGGAGGAGGTGCTGTACAAGACGATCATCATCAAGGGCGTAATGGCGATCCAGAGCGGGGACAACCCGCGCATCGTCGAGCAGAAGCTGCGCACGTTCCTCCCGCCCAGCGCCCGCACCGCCGGCGCCGAGGAGGAAGCCGCCTGAACCGCGCTCCGCGCAAAACGCTCATGCCATGGCCAAGCGACGCAAAAAGCAAAAGAAGGGCCCCGACGACTGGATCATGACCTACGGCGACATGATGTCGCTGCTGCTGGTGTTCTTCATCATGCTCTTCGCCCTCTCCGAGATCAAACGCGAGGACCACTTCGACGTCTTCGTCGAGGCGGTGCAGGAGGCGTTCGGCTCCAAGGGCGGCGGAGGCAAGCTGCCCACGGACGACGACCCGCGGCTGACCCTCATCGAGGTGCTCGAGGAGCTTCAGCGCCACCAGGACCACGGCCGCACCGAGATGTCCCAGGCCGAGGATCCCGGCATCGACGGCCGGCAGATTCCAATCCCTGTCCAGCAGGCATTGCTGAATCTCCATGCCGT
>PWNO01000095.1 GCA_003557765.1 Bacteroidales bacterium | reverse complement strand
TCACTTCTTCATCTCCGCCCTTGAATGGTGGAACTTCTGCTGAAATAACCAGCCAGTAAATCTCCCCGGCTTCCTGCAAGAAAGGATCGCTGAAGTTATCAATGTCAATTCTATAGCAGTTGTGGTGATCCCAGACATTATGATAATTAGCATACGGATCGAACCAACCCTGATGATGGATAAATTCGAGCTGGTAGTTATACATGTCTGGTGCAAAATCTCTTACCCACAGCAGGTTGTAGGGCATGCTGTAGCCGGTGGGGCTTAAATGTGCCGGTAAATCGCTGTAGATTTCAACAATAAAGGTAACACCGGAGAACGGTTCCAGGTCGTTTTTCCATGACACCCAGAAGTGGAAATCTTGCACATAGCCGGTTTCAGAGCACATCCAGTCGTCGCCTATCTTTGCCGTGTGGGTCATGTTTACATCCCATCCAGCCGGATCGGGGTATTGCGGGAAGTGCATTTTGTGTTCTACAGGCTCGAAGATTTTAAATCGGTAGTCTTCCACTTCGCCGTCGGGTGCGGGCCCTGCGAAACTCAGGCCTGATTGTGAGGTCAGGCGGAAGCGGGTAAAGGTGAAACCAGTTGCGGCATAGTCAGGTACGGTGATATCAAAGGTATGTATACCGGTTGTTACGTGTTGGTTCACGATCGCGTGATTTCCGGGATCGTGCCATGAGCCATTGGCCTCCCAGTCGAACCACGCATTCAGGTATCCTTCTCCATGCACGATGGCCTCAATGGTCACTGTTTCGCCGGGCAAAAATGAATCCAGGAAGCGGATTCCGTCTTCGTCGTCGATGCCGTCCTGGTCGTCGCCCAGGGCAAAGGGACATGGCTGGCCGTCCATTTCAGCGTCAACGAGCTGGCCCAGATAGAGATCCGGGCCTATTAAATGCCTGGCGCCATTGTTGGCCAAAAGTGTTGGGTAGGGTGCAGGGGCATCGCCAAAGTCGTAACCGACAACAGTAATGGTAAAGTCGCACTCGGTTACGAAACCGATGGGATAAACCACAGTATATGTTACCAGGAATATGCCAATTTCGACAGGATGAAATACCCCGTCTATCACATGCGCTCCTGAGTATGTACCGCCGGCAGGTATGCCACCTTCGAGTATTATCGGGGGTTCGCCGAAGCCAACGATAATGTCGCCGGGTGGGTATTCGGCCGGCCTTACACGTGTGCCGGTAATGTCTTTTTCCGCTTTGTGTCCATCCTGGTCAACAGCCCTGGTTCTGATTATTACACCACCTTCTGTGGGCATGGGTAGCTCAACCGGTTCAGGTTCGGGGCCTTCAGCAGTAGTGCCGTGGCCTCCGGGGTTGGGTGAAGGCTCGTCAGGACAAATCATAATAACACTATGGATCCACCCCCCGTCAGGGATTTGGTTGCCAAAACCGCTAACTGCACCAGTTTCTTCGTCAACATAACCATAGATATAATTGGTGCCGGAGTTTGCCGGATCCATGAAATCAAGCTTGCGTTTTCCGTCTTCAAGAACGTTGTGGATGGAACTGAGGGTCATGAAATGCCCCAGTGTATCATTTTCTTCGGTCTGTTCGTTGAATTTTACCCAAAGGAATAATGGTATGATGTTCTGTGCTACGCCATTAAACAATGCGTTGCCTTCAAACTCTTGGCGCATACGGGTGGTGTTGAATTCTTCATATTCAACCGGACCAGTAACAGTAAAACCGCCGCCTTGCTCTTTTATCCAACTCTCTGCACCATTAGCCATCTCATCGTCATAAGCACCTTTATCATCATCATTATTGACATACGTTTTTAATTCTTCAGCCAGTTCCCCGATATCCAAACCGCCATCTATGCCATCATAGCCTTCGTTGGCGAAGTACTTCAGGCAGGCCGCCAGCGAATGAGGCCCGCATGAGTTTTCATCTCCCTGGTAGGTGTGCGGAATGTTTTTCTGGAATTCATCTTCTTTGCCTGACACATTAAAGACCACATAGTCGAGGTTGACCATTTCGGGTATGAGCTGTATGGTCAGAAAGTCCTGGTCGGTAATGAATCCATCTTCAACGGTGAGGTAGAATGACGAAGGAGGTGTAGGATCATAAGTTAGCATGGTTTCGCTGTCAATAGGAATGATTTCGTCGTTGAGGGTAATGATGTGGGCCATGAATTCGAGTGTGACCAGCTCATCCTGTTCTATCATGGTGTGTGGCAGGTATCCTGACCAGCCGTCGGCTTCGCCCTGGTACCCTGTGTTTGGCCCGGGTGCTTTGTAGGTGAATCCGTCGTTGTCTGTATCAAAAAGCACCCATTCTTCTGTGGTTTGATCGGTTTTGTAGAAGAATTCCACTGTCTGTATTTGCCGGTCGGGGTCATGTGCAAACAGTTTAACCTGTGTTTGCCCGTTTGGGTCGCTGATCCAGGCATACCAGGATTCGGGGTTTGTTTTTTCACCGGGCCGCAGATACAGATCAGCAGGAAGTACTGGCACCGTTTCTTCGATGAAAATATCCATTGTAGATGAAGCCCTGTTTACCTGGTAGTCGTCAACGACTAAGGTGAGTTCATGCAAACCGGGTGGCAGTGTTATTTTGTAGTCGCCAAAATAACCCGGAGACGCATCAGCTGCCGGTTTAACTTTATAATACCGGTTGCCGTTAACTGATAATGTTGAGCGCAAGGGGCCATCAAAAGGATAGTTATGTAGTCCATTCCATTGCACAAGCACCTGGTTTCCATCCACAACAGCATTGAAGGGGCTCTCAAAATCAACAAGAGGAACCGGGTTTTGACTTACATAATGCATTCCGGTGTATTGATGCATTTCACCATCGAACATAAACAAGGAAATATTGAAAAATATTTGCCCTGACCAATGGTGAGGTTCTGTGAACACCCATACATTCAGTATGTTGTTAAATAGTTCGGCAAATTCAACAAAAAGCAAGTCGTTTGCAACAGGCTCTACCATTGTTTCGGTATCAGGGGGATAATCTAAAGGCAACAGAAAGCTCAACATGGTAAATTCACCGGGCATGATGGCCTGATTCGGTTCTATGCTGTAAACTTTTTCCGGGGCTTCTTCGCCAATTGGGGTGATCGCCGCGGCTGCCGCTTCAAGTTCCGATAGGTCGTGCTCAGACAGCTCACCATTTGTTCCATTCGATGGCCCCGAACCTTTCATTACGTCACCTGGATTATCATCGGGGTCGGTGTCGTCAAGACCGAGCGCATGCCCAAGCTCATGGGTGGCTGTTTGCACAAGACCCGGGTTCGGATTGTCTCTTATGGTAATGACGCCATCGTGCATTTTGCCGTCTTCATCAACATCCCATTGATAAAGACCGGCATTTGGTATGT
>PWNO01000305.1 GCA_003557765.1 Bacteroidales bacterium | reverse complement strand
TCCTTATCTTCTTTGGTAATCGGGTACTTGCCCGGGTCGTTGGGTTTTGTATTGATTTGCATGTCTCTGAGGTTTTGTGAAAAGCTGCTGACAGCAATGGCCATCAGGAGCAGAAAGGTTATTATTTTTAGTGGTTGCATGATATAAGGACAAAAGGACGAAATGACAAAAGGACTAAGGGTCGAAAGGTCCCTGTATGCGGTGTGTTAAGGTTTTTGGCTTCTAAGTGTTATCCGGTATTGAGGGTGGACATTCCTCCGTCTACGTGAAGGATCTGGCCGGTGATCCATGATGCGTCGTCGCTGAGGAGATACTTTGCCATGCCAGCGATGTCATCGGGTTTGCCAACGCGCTTCATGGGGTGTCTCTCAGCAGAGGCCTCCCGTCTTTCTTCAGTGCCAAGCAGGCGTTCTGCCAGCTGCGTATCGGTCAGGGACGGTGCGATGGCATTCACCCGGACTTTGGGAGCAAGTTCGGCGGCAAGGCTGCGTACAAGGCCTTCCACGGCACCTTTGGCCATGGCCACGGAGGCATGATAGGGCATGCCCTGCGACACGGCCACGGTGCTGAACATGACTACAGATGCCGATCCCGATGCCAGCAAAGGTTTGTAGAGTGCCTGCACCGTCTTGAAGGCAGCGAGCGCGTTTAACTCAAAATCCTGATGGATTTGTTCTGCTTTCAGTCCCCTGACAGGCTTCAGCGTGATGCTTCCCGGACAAAATACCAGGCCGTCCAGTTTTTCCGGTAACTCCCCGAAGTTTAACCCGCCAGTGACGTCTAGCTCTTGCCAGATGATGTGCTCCGATTCCGGCAGCTCTCCGCGGTTGCGCGAAAAGGCATAAATGACATGGTCTTTTTCCAGCATATGTGTAAGCGCAAGGCCAATCCCTGAGCTTGCGCCGATTATGGCTATGTTTTTCATTTGTTTGTGTTTTCTCAAAATGCTAGTAATTAAGTCTTTGTGGTTTTAGCCTTTAAGCGCTGGTTCTCGCAAACGGTAGCTGAGGCATTCGCTGAGGGTCGCAGATATAAAAAAACATGGTAATGATCATTTTCATTGGAGTTAAAGACGTTATCCACATTGACTAAACAAATGAGTTGCTAGAAGGTTTAGCGGAGGTTGTTCCAATTAATCAGATTCTGCAGGAGGTCTGTAAATCAAAAATGCGACCCTCTTTTTTAGTTCTACCCCATGTCTGAAAACAAAAGCCATACTTTCGTGTTAACCGTTATGATAAAGTGTATAAATACCGAAATAATGACTCAATGACGCCACAGGTTATGAGGATCTTACTAATGGCTTCTGTCTGGTTCTTAATTGCATGCCAGGGCCCTGCCCGCGAGGATAACACTTTTGAAGTGGATTTCAGTGACCCGGTCGCCTCAGACACCCTGGATGTAAAGGACCGTGACCCGGAGGTTTTACGTGTAGCCATTTCCACAGTAATTTCTCCCCGTGAAAGTTTTACCTATTATGAGGACATGTTTGCTGCTATGGCCAGGGACCTGGATATTCGTGTGGACTTTGTGCAGCGAACAACTTATGGCGAAGTGAATGAATTACTGGCCACCAATGAGGTTGATATGGCATTTATTTGCTCGGGTGCATATATTGATGGTGTGGATCATCATGAGCTCATGTTCGTTCCGGTTATTGATGGAACAACCACATACAGGGGCTATGTGATCACACAGCTAAACTCTCCCATACAGCGTTTTGAAGATTTTGAGGGAAAAACCTTCACTTATTCAGATCCCATGTGTTTTACAGGCAGCCTGTTTGTTGACCGTCGATTACAAGATTTGGGTACAGGCGCTGATCATTTTTTCGGGGAGGTGGTGTATTCTTACTCCCATGACCTGTCTATCCAGATGGTTTCCCGGCAGATCGTTGATGGTGCTGCTGTCAACGGATTAATATACGAGTACATCAAGAAACACCAGCCAGAACTTATTGAAAACATAAGAATCATAGAAAAAACCATACCCGGAGGAATCCCCCCTGTGGTTAACTCCTTGCTGCTGGACCGTAAGTTAAGAGAAGACATTCAGCAGTTCTTCCTGCAGATGCATGAACAGGAAAGTACCCGTGCTATCCTGGACGAATTGCTTATCGATAAGTTTGTGATCGCATCAGATAGCCTGTATGATGGGCTTAGGGACATTCAAAGTGCTTTGGTCCAATGATAAGTCACCAGTGGTCATTGTTTTGGAAATTTTTAATCGGCATCAGTGGTATTGTTTTGCTGTTTGGCCTCGTTCACGCGATCATCGTCAGACATTCCATTGAAAATTCATTGGAAGATGAATTTGACAGGCGCGGGAATTTCATTTCACGAGCTTTGGCTGAACAAGCCGCAGCATATATCCTGACCGATGATCGTGCCGGTCTCAATATGCTGATTAATGAAGTCATGGCTATTGATGAGACTATTCATTATGCCTTTGTAATGGATGCTGAGGGTACTATACTTGCTCACTCATTTTCCCGTGTGGTGCCTGCCACATTAATTGAGCTCAATACGCCAGCAAATGATCAGGAGGTCTCCATTATCAACGTAAAAGATAAAGACAACCCCGGCCTTGTTTATCGTGATTTTGGTAAAGTAGCAATAAGCCAAAATCTTGGAACAGCACGTATTGGGATGATCACGGACGACATTCAGCAAAGTGTCCAGGCAACCATGCAATCCCTCTGGTACATGATTGCTGTCTTTTTATTACTCGGACTTGTATCTGCATATTTCTTTTCTTACACCATTGCCCGTCCATTGCAAGTGCTTAGTTGGCACTCCAGGGGTATCGATATAGAAAACATCCGGGAAGGTCTCAAAGCTATCCGCAAGAGTAAGATCAAGCCGTATTACCGTATCAGGAGAATGTTTGGTTTCAGGGATGAAATTGATATATTATATGAGAACTATGTAAACATGCTGAACAGGCTGTCTGAAGCCTACAGCAATATGCACAAGCTACAACAGTCATTATTTCAATCAGAGAAGCTTGCTTCTATTGGCACTTTGACAGCGGGTGTAGCTCACGAGATCAACAATCCCCTTGCCGGTTTTTCTATTGGATTAAGGCGAATTAAGAATAATCCGGGCAATCTGGAGCAAACGGAAAGCTACATTGCCTTGATGGAGGAAAGCCTTTCGAGAATGGAAAGTGTTATAAAGGATTTGCTTGCCTTCAGCAGGAAGGATGATCTTGTTTTTGAAAACACAGAAATAAAACCGCTGTTGCAAAAAAGCATACAACTTGCTCAATATCGTATCAAGGAGCACAATATAGATATCAACCTGGATGACAAGCTTGATCGGGTTAATCTCCGTATTGCACCCAATCGGATGGAACAGGTTTTTCTTAATATCATCATCAATGCGATTGATGCCATCTCTGCTAGTATTCAGCAGGGAAGGCGTTCAAAAGGAGTGATTTCCATATCGGCTACAATTGGAGAAAAGCGGATTTGCATTATTTTTGAGGATAATGGCTTGGGTATGGAGACCGGAGAAATTCGAAAAATCTTTGATCCATTTTTTACCACCAAGGATGTGGGACAAGGCACCGGATTAGGGCTGTCTGTAGCTTATCAGATTGTGAAAGACCATGAAGGCGGGATATTTGCAGAAAGCGAACCAGGTGAAGGTTGTCGATTTTATGTCTGTTTACCAAATACCACTGCATGATGCATATACTTGTAATTGATGATGAACGACTTGTGCGTGTAACTACTGCTGATGATCTGCGGGATGCCGGACAACGTGTACAGGAGTTTTCGTCTGCCAAAGCTGCTTTGCAATATCTTCGGGAGTATCATGAGGATGTGGATGTGGTGCTTACCGACCTGAAAATGCCTGAGATGGATGGACTGGAGTTGACTAAAAGAATCAAATCCGATTATGCAGAAATTGCTGTGCTGCTAATGACAGCTCATGCTACAGTGGATACAGCCGTTAAAGCTATGAAAATCGGTGCATACGATTATATTCCCAAGCCCTTTCAGATGGATGAGTTATTTATTGCCCTGGAAAGGATAGCTGAGCTGAAATCAGTTAAGAATGAGAACCAACAGTTGCGCAAGCAGGTCAGCCGGGAGTTTGACATGTCTTCTTTTGTGGGAAACAGTGAACAAACCAAGCAGATCTTTGACCATGTGGAAATGATTGTGGACAAAACCACCACCGTTTTGATCACCGGCGAAACAGGCACGGGAAAGGAAATGCTGACCAATGTCATTCACCACAACAGCAACAGGAAAAAAGAACCGTTTGTAAAGGTGAGTTGCGCCGTTTTATCCAGGGAAGTGTTTGAAAGTGAACTTTTCGGGCATGCAAAGGGTGCTTTTACCGGCGCAGACAATCTGAAAAAGGGACGTTTTGAGCTGGCGGATAAAGGTACGCTTTACCTTGACGACATTGACGATATTCCGCTCGATTTGCAAGTGAAGCTGCTCAGGGCGTTGGAAGAGGGTGAAATTGAAAGGGTAGGCGGTACCGAAACCATCAAGGTGGATGTCCGTGTGATCGCCTCTACGAAAAAAGATCTCCAGGAGCTTGTCAATGAAGGAAAATTCCGTGAAGACCTTTTTTACAGGCTGAATGTTTTTCCTATCAGAATCCCTCCGCTTAGAGAGCGGATAGCGGACATTCCCATTTTGGCCCGGCATTTTTCGTGGCAGTTTGCTGATCATCAACCTCTACAAACCGATGATGAAGTGCTGGAGATCATGAAAAACTATCCCTTCCCGGGTAATGTGCGGGAGCTGAAAAACCTCATGGAACGGTTGGTTATTTTATCAGGTGGTGACCGGATCACCAAGAACATGCTACCGATGGAAGTACGTTTCCCGGATAAACCCCACACGTGTTTTTATTTTGAAAATAAACCTTTGCCTGAGATTATCAGGGAGGTTGAAGAGAATGCCATTCGGGACGCACTCATGCGAAGCGGTGGAAACAAATCAAAAGCAGCAAAAATATTGGAAGTCCCAGCCTCTACCCTGAAGTCGAGAATTGAGAAACTGGATTTAAAGCTATAATTTGACGAAATTTCGTCATTGCCGGCAATATCTCGTCGATTTTTGCCCCCTTTTATATTGCCCCTGCATGTTGTTGCAGGGGCTTTTTTCATTGATAACCAGTCGTATACCATGCTTTGCCCTATATTGAGATAACCCATGGCAAAAACTTTGCACATAAAGTGACAAATCTAATTTAATCCAGATGTTTAATTCAAAACAAGTCTAATCATGATACCAATAAGAATCATTTTTGCGCTAATTGCCACTTTGCTTTTTGCTCAGGCATACGCCCAGGAGAATTATGTGGTGGATTCGCATGAGATTGTCATCAGTGGAAGCTCCAATCTTCAGTCGTGGTCGGCTGATGTGGAGGATTTAAGTGGCACTTTTACCATCCACGTAGAAGATGGCAAGATCCTCGACATCGAAGAAGTGGATATACAGATAGAAGGCGAATCCATACAGGGTTCGGAAGGGCGTAGGATGAATAGTAAAATCTATGAAACACTTGACAGCGACAATCACCCGAAGATCACCTTTTTGTTGAGGGATGTATTGTCATTGGCCGAAAATCCAGGCACAGCCATAGTTTCTGCCCGTGGGGTTATTACCGTTGCAGGTGTTTCCCGCGTGGTGGAACTGGATACCACCGGACGGGTGTTATCGGATGGCAGGGTTGAGTTCGAAGGCAAGCAAGAACTGAAGATGTCAGACTTCCGCATGGATCCTCCAAGAGCGATGTTTGGTGCCCTCAGAACAAGAGATGAGGTCGAGGTAGAATACCGTGTTGTTCTCAGACCTGAGTAATATTGAAAAACAAAAATCAAAAAACGTCTAACTTTCAAATTTTAAATCAATGAAAATAATGGTTTTGAAGTTGATTCTGGCCGGGGTCTTTTTACTTGGAATGCATGGTCCGCAGTACGCTGGACAAAGAGCGATGAGCTATTTCAGAAGCCCTGACCAGCAGGGATTGCATGTTTTTGAAACCTTCCATATCGATACGATCGATTATGATGGTTTTCATGTGCGTGTTGGAGGAAACTTTTCACAGCAATTTCAGATGCTGAGTCATGAAAATGAAGCTGCCGTGAATGAAATTGACGGTATAGATGTCAACGCATTGTATCCTTTGGGATCAGGTTTTAACCTGGCTACTGCGAACCTGAATCTTGATGTACAGCTTAGTGACGGTATCCGGGTAGCACTGGAGGGGTATATGTCTTCGCGGCACCACCCTGAGTTTTGGGTGAAGGGTGGATATATCCAGGTGGATAAACTCCCCATGTTTGGGAGCCCACAATGGTTTACAGACCATGTCAGTGCCCGTATCGGACATACCATGTTTAATTATGGAGATACCCATTTCAGGAGAAGTGATAACGGACGTACAGTTTATAATCCGTTTGTGGGCAATTATATTATGGATGCTTTTACAACTGAGATAGGAGGAGAAGTATATCTTTTCCCTGCTCCGGAGTACTTCGTGATGTTGGGTATGACCAATGGACTAATCAGTGGAAATGTAAGAGAATATGATCATACCGACAAAAATCCTTCTTTGTTGGCCAAAGTTGGTTATGATGATCAAATAAATGATGATCTGCGCCTTAGGCTTACCGGAAGTATGTATATGAACCCAGGAACCACAAGGAATACTTTATATGCTGGTGACAGAGCAGGATCCAGGTATTACATGGCTATGGAGCCTGAATATTATCAAAACTGGCGTGCTGGTGGTGTGGTTACCGCATCGGACGAGGCCAATCGTTTTACATCCGGACGCTTTACCCCGGATTTTACGCATGAAGTACGATCCATTATGATCAACCCCTTCGTTAAATACCGGGGCCTGGAGTTCTTCGGCACCTATGAAACGTCAACGGGAACACACAGTGCTGATGCTGACGACAGGAGTGTCACGCAGATCGCAGCAGAGGTGATATACCGATTCCTTCCCAGGGAACAACTGTTTGTGGCTGCAAGGTACAATGAAGTAAGTGGCGAACTGCCTGCACCAAACGGTGATATTTCCATCGACAGGTTTCAACTTGCTGTAGGCTGGTGGACCACACAAAACATGTTGGTAAAACTTGAGTATGTTACGCAAAACTATAATGATTTTGATAATATGGATTATCGCTATGGAGGTAGTTTTGACGGATTGATGATTGAAGCTGCGATTACTTTCTGATGATGATTTATGATTGCCGGGCAACGTCAGAGATTGCCCGGCAATCCATAAGCCATGAATCAATCATGCATCAACCTAAATTATAATCCTATGCCACGCATTTTCTTCTTCCTGCTGATCTTTTTACCCTTTGCTTCACAAGCAACAACTGGTTCGTTTTACGTATACACCGTTGCTGAAGATAGCTGGATATCTATAGAGGGAACAACCAATGTAAACACTTTTCGCTGTGAGTCCCCGGATCAGATGACCAGTGGCCTGCTTTTAGCCGATTATGACCTGGATAATGATGCCATTCACTTTTCGGATGCCACCCTGGGGCTTCCTGTTTCCTCGTTTGATTGCGGAAATAGAAGGATGAATCGCGACTTTATCGAAGCCATGGGTGGTGAAACACATCCGGATGTAGAAATTAAATTGCTGGAAACAATTGTCAAAAAGTCTCCGTGCGGCATGTCATCGTATATCATAGCCCATGTGGATATCCTCCTGAATGGCACACGCAAACAGGCAGAAATCCCTGTTGAATTAAGTGCCTCAGATCAGCTGAGCTTCCATGTCCGGGGCAAAACAACGCTTAAGATGTCGGATTTTAATATTGATCCGCCATCCCCAGCCTTGGGACTGATTAAAGTACATGATGAAATGGAGGTCGTCTTCAACCTCGTTGTCGAGGCCAACATGCTATCCGGATTTTAGTCTTTTATACCCAATTTCATGTCAATGCGGCCCTGTTAGTTATGTAACAGGAGGATAAACAAAAGATCAGCACGTTACCATAGAATATCTATTACCTTTAACAATCTGTGTTAGACGCTATCCCTGCATTACATACCTCTATTATTTATGTGAATAATGCTGGCTTGGGCATGCTTTCCACAAATCTTTTGTATTATTGTGGTAAGAAAGCCTGATCCCAATGCCATTAAAAATTCTAGCTGCTTCCGACCTTCACCTTGGCCGCAAATCTGCTGATCTGCATCATGATCAGGCAGTAGCTTCTGCTGCCTTTACCTGGAACAACATGGTCGACTATGCTGTGCGGACACCTGTTGATTTGTTTTTGCTTTCGGGTGATATTGTGGATGAGGACAACCGCTATTTTGAGGCACTTGGCCCGCTGCGGGAAGGCTTCGACAAGCTTTCCAATGCAGGCATTCCTGTAGTGATGGTTGCGGGGAACCATGATTATGAGGTGTTGCCACAACTTGTTGCTCACAGGCAATGGGAGAATGTGCACCTCCTGGGCAAAAACGGCCGTTGGGAATACATCAACTTACGCATCAGAGACCAGGAGATCGGACTGGCCGGTTGGTCTTTCCCCCAAAGGCATGTCACATATAATCCGTTGCTTTCTTTTGATGATCTTTCCGGAGAGATACGACGGGATCTACTGAATATTGGTGTTGTACACGGTGATCTTAATATGAATGAAAGCCGCTATGCGCCATTCCGTTTAGCAGACCTGCAACAACAGCCGCTTGACTTGTGGCTGCTCGGGCATATTCATAAGCCTGATTTTTTTGATGATGATACCCCCCTGGTTGCTTATCCGGGTTCACCACATGCGTTAAGCGCTGCTGAGCCCGGCCTACATGGTCCTGTGTTGTTTTCCATCCATGGCAAACATGACATCAGGTATGAGACTTTACCCATGTCGGCAGTCCGGTATGAAAATGTGGAGGTTGAACTGCAGGAGGGCATGTCTGCTGATGATTTTCGTGCGGAGGTCAACAGCAGGCTTGATGCGCAAAAGGATCACATGGCGGAGGAACTGGTCCATACGAAACACCTGATAGTGAGCTTATGGCTAAAAGGTGATCACGAAAAACCGGAAGAAATACGAGATTGGGCAGCTGAAAGTCTTGATTATGAACTGTCAGCTGGTAACACTTCCATTAGCATCCGTAAGGTTCACCATGCCGTTGAACCAGCACTTGGTGACCTCCGGGATTTGGCCACGCAAGCCTCTGTTGCTGGCCGTTTGGCGCAAGTAATTCTCAGTATCGAAAACGGAACGCAGCATGAGCTGGTGGATGAGATGCTTGATGCCTGGCAACGAAAAGCGGGGCAGACCAAACTATCGGATACCTACGCGCCGCTCCGCCAGGCGGACCGCTTGCCCGTATTATCCCGGGAGGAGGGGTTAACACATATCCTGAAAGAGAGTAAAACACTGCTTAGCCATATGTTGCGTCACAAAGATACGTTACACCGGTAATAGTATATTCCCATAATGAACAGCCATCCACTGCTTATCGAGGAACTTGAAGTCACCAGGCTGCCCGGCATGCCACGGGGCATCGACAAAAGTGCATTCAGAGAGCTGGTGCCCCATATCAATATCGTGGCTGGTCCGAATGCTTCCGGGAAAAGCTCTACGGCAAGGGTGATCAGGGACATGTTGTGGGCAAGAGAAAAAGAAGGTGTCAAAGCACGGATGAAGATCCACATTGATCAGGACAGTTGGGTTATTCATCATGATGGCGGTTATCGCCAGGTGGATTCGGTGCAGGGGATGCAGGAATTGCCACCTTTGCCGTCTGCAGAGATGGCTGATATGTATATCCTTGCCATGCACAAGTTGATCTCCGCAGAGGATACACACATTGTAAGGGATATCATGCGCCAGATGGCAGGCGGCTTTGACCCGGTATGGTCTGCCCGTGAGCTGGGATATGAGGATGCGGTAAAAAGAACAACCATTACCGAATACAAGCGCTTCAAAAAGGCAGCACAGGATGTCAGGGAGATCAAACGGAGACAGGAAAACCTTAAACGGGAGGAAGCTCAATTGGCTGCATTGTACAAGCAGCTTGAGAATGCACAAGAGTCGCTTTTCCTCCAGGAGATGTATGAAAAATTGTTGCAATACCTGGAGGCCAGGATTGATTTGGAGCAGAAGCAAAGACAGGTTACTGGATTTCCTGAAAACCAGGAGCAATATACCGGAAGTGAAAAACAGCAGGTCGATGAGTTGGATGAGGATGTAGTAATAGGGGAGAAGCAAAAGGCCGGGTTTATCATTGAAAAGCAACGACATCAGGAAACCCTGAACAGGGTTAATTTACCCGGGGATGGAGTGCCCAGGGAGGCATTGTACGAACTGAAGGAAAGACAAGAACTTGTTGCATCCTGTGAGCAGAAGCTTGAAACAAATCGTGAGGATATGGCTGCTGCAAAAGAGGCCATTGGCCGGTCTGTAAAGGCCATTGACCCTAAATTGGATGCAGTTGATTGGGGAGGGATCGACCTGAATGATGTAAACGACCTGGATCAATACATACGGGAATCACATCAGCTTGCGAGTGAAAAGCGTTTCCTGGAGACTGAGGTAAAGCATTTGGAAGAAGCGCTTGCTGAATACCCGGATGCCGATGCTGCGCGCTTGCAGGAGGGCATACGATCGCTCACAAAATGGTTGCATGAGACACAAAGCAGCTATGGATTGGCACGTCAATGGTATTATTTGCTCGCAGCGGCAGGGCTTGTTTCTGTGTTGTCAGCCATTCCTTTCGGCTGGTATGCACTTGCCGGGATTGTGATCATGGCAGTCGTGTTGGTCCTGGGATTGAAAGATGCAAAAAAAGGTAATCCGCAAGTGAGAAAATCAGATTATGCGCAGACGGGATTGCCGGCACCAGCACATTGGACCATAGCTGACGTCACTGACTGTATGGATGACCTGGTCAGACAACTTCAAACCGCGCATCAGCAGCAACTCATGGAGCAGCGGTTGCAGCAGCGAAAAGACGATCTCAAGGCCATATCTCCCCGGGTCAGCGAAATGGAGGAGAAGCATGAACAACTAAAGGAACGGGTAGGTGTTGTCCCGGAGGTCCCGGCAGAAAACCTGAAAACCCAGAGTGCGTTGGTCTATTTTTTGGAAGCCGTTTCGGGGTGGCAGGAAAACCGGACAAAACTGGCTGGGTTACAAGCTCGCAGAAAGGCGCTGGAGGAGCAAATTCAGGAAGAGGTCAAAACAATCAATACACTGCTGGAAAAGTATCATGAACAGCGTGTTTATGACAGCCAATCCGCTGCTGCAGCGATCAGGGAACTTGCAGAGCAGGAGGATGCCCGGCAAAAGGCAACTAGTGGTATTCAGCACGCGGATGACAAGATCAGACTGGAAGAGGAAAAGATTGCCTCAAGCCTGCATCGCAGAGCCAGAATTTATGCCGGTTTGCATCTTGAAGATAATGATAAACAGCGCCTTGAGCAATTGGAACGTAATTGGGATGCTTACCGGGAAGCCAAACGAGAACTGGATCGTGCTGAAAATATGGCGAAGGTTCTGTTGGCCAATCTGCAGCAATATGCCAGCTTCCTGGAGAACGAACAACAATTGATTTCCTTGCCTGTCGAAGAAGCAAAGAGGAAAGCTGCACAACACACTGAGGAGGGTAAAAGGGCTGAGCAATTACGTAAGGAGATCAGTGAAATTGAAGGACAGGTCAAAATCACCATGCAGGGTTCAGTCCTTGAAGATGCTTTGCTTGCCATGGAAGAAAGCCTGGATCCTTTAGAAGAGATCTATCATCAAAACCTGGCTTCGATCACCGGTGGTATCGTGTCCCGGCACATCTCCCGGGAAAGCGAGAAAAAGGACCGGCCTGCCGTGGTCAAACATGCGGACCGGCTTTTTTCCAAAATTACCCAGGGCAGGTATACCCTCAAGCTGAATACCAGGGAACAGCTTGCCTTTCTTGCTTTTGACAATGTGCAACAGCAAAACCAGGGCTTAGATCAGTTATCCACGGGTACACGCATCCAGCTGCTACTGGCTGTGCGCCTGGCGTACCTGGAGTCGCAGGAGCAGACCGTAAAGCCTCCCATTGTAGCCGATGAACTTTTTGCCAACAGTGATGACGTCCGTTCGAAAGCCATCATGGAGGCTTTGGCTGAGATCAGCAAAGCCGGCCGGCAGGTATTTTATCTTACTGCACAGGGGGATGAGCTGGCTAAATGGGAGCAATTTTTGAATGCTCATCCTGAAATAAGTGGAAAGAACATCATTTTAACCGGAAAAACAGCCGATGGTACCGATCTAATGGTCCGCGCCAGTGAGGACTGGTCGTTGCATCTGCTGGCCGACCAGGTGCCGGAGCCTGAAAACATGAGCCATGATGAATATGGTAAGGCGATCGATGTGCCTGTTTTTAACCTGATGCAGGATGATGTTTCCCGGCTCCACATCTGGTATCTGACAACAGATACGGCTTTCATTTATCATTGTTTGAAAAAGCATATCGTGTATTGGGGACAACTTGATCAATTCCTTCGCGAGCAGGGCAAGGTTGCCTCAGCTGGTGAGGAGGCCACAGGTCAGATGCGGGAAAAGGCAAAACTCCTCACACACTTTCTGGACTTGTATCGACAGGGACGCGCGAGGCCCATTGACCGGTCTGTGGTTGCAGACAGCGGTGCGGTGGGTGATGCCTTCATGGAGAAAGTAAACAAAAAGCTGCAGGAGTTAAATGGCGATCCCTTGGCTTTGGTTGATGCACTGAAAAATAGGGAGGTAGCCCGATTTCAGGCGAGTAAGGCCGATCAGCTGGAAAACTACCTTATAGAAACAGGGTTTATTCCTATAGACAACCCTTTATCACCAGAAGAACTGAAAACCAGCTTGTGGGCCTGGTTGTCAAACAGCACTCTGGATGCCCATGAAGCAGAAGAGTTTTTACAGTTTTTCTGGAGGGCTGGCAAGGTTCATCGCGGACCTGAATCCATCTGAAAGATCCTGGAATACTTCCTTGACAGTGGTGATCTTTGTGGCCAGGTAGGCATTTGTGCCTGCGAAGGCATAGCCGCTTTTCATTTTGCCCT
>PWNO01000141.1 GCA_003557765.1 Bacteroidales bacterium | reverse complement strand
GGAGGCGCCACCTGGATCACCAACGAACTGATACGCCAGGGTGCCTCCAACTTTGCCATTGGCACGCTGACCGATCAGGAGCTTTTCGAAAAGGCCCATGAGCAAGGATGGCAGCAGGGCGATGCCACGGGTCCCATCAGCGTGGGCGGCAACACCGACCGTTTCTCAGGTAACCCGGTAGAACTCGAAAACGCGAGGGTGGGCCTTCTGGATAAAAACTATCTTGTTTTGGAGTTTGGCGACAACAACCACATTGTGGTCACTCCTGCCCTGATGCAGATCACCAATCCTGGATGGCACGCACGCGTTGGGATTGACTTCGATGCGATGGATATCGTGGTACATAAAACCAGGGTGCACTTTTTCAGGGGCTATTATGAAACCGGCATTGCCGGGGAAAACTATCCCGGGACGATTGTCAAGATCGAAGTACCTGGATGGGGACCGGCCGACATCACCAAAATCAATTACGTCAATGGCGGTCAATACCTCTACCCGCTCGACATGGAAAGAGAGATGGGGGGCGTTTGGGACAGGCCGTATATTGGAGATGAAGACATGATCTACAAGACAGGTGAAGAGTGAGTTATTAAGACACATATTTTGGTGGGTTATTCAGCAATGCAGTGAACAGCAAAATGGGAAAGACGGCGAAAGAAATTATTGGAATTCTGGGTGGTATGGGGCCTTTATCGGGGATAGAGATGGCGTCCAGGGTAATTGCACAGACAAAGGCAAAAACAGACCAGGAACATGTGCCGATGATCTTGTTCTCGCTGGCACCTGAGATTACAGACCGCACGCAATTTATTCTGGGAGAAGAGCCACGCAACCCGGGTTACGCGATTGCCAGCCAGTTGCTGAAAATGGACAGGCTTGGTGTGCAAGTAGCTGCACTGGCCTGTAATTCAGCACATGCACCCAGCATCTACGATCTGATCATGAAAAAGCTCACAGAGGCAAAGGCGCAGGTCCGTCTTTTGCATATTGTGGATGAAGTGGCTGCCTTTATCCGGAAGCACCATCCCAAAGTAAATAAAGTGGGTGTCCTGGGCACCAGCGGCACATTCCGGTCGAAGCTGTACGAAAGGATTGCGCAAGAAGGTTTGCAATATATCAATGTGACAGCACAGGAACAGGAAAGGCTGCATGCTGCCATTTATCATCCGGAATACGGGATCAAATCAACAGGAACCATAGTATCTGATAGGGCCAGGGCTAGCCTTCTCGATACATGCCAGCTGCTAAAAAGACGGGGTGCAGAGATCCTTGTATTTGGATGCACGGAACTATCGCTGGCTCACAGATATCCCGAAGCAGAAGGACTGCCCGTTGTGGATGCCACCACGGTCATGGCCCGGGCCCTTATCCACACCGTGGCGCCTGAAAAGCTACTTCCATGGCCAAGCTAACATGCATACGCCATCCTGACTTGCATCAAACCTGCAAAGCCTAACTAACCTGCAAGTAAAGCATAGCTGAGTGCTTTATGGACAGGCAAACGGGTTGGAGCCCTTATACTGCAAAAGGGTTGCAATACAATGATTGGCAACCCTTTTGCAGTGGTCTTCACGTGATGGTGAAAAATATCTCACAGGATTCAGATCAAAACTTCTTGTCCTTAATCTCTTTTTGCACCTTGTCAGTGGCCTCAGATATTTTATCATCAGCTTTTTGGACTTCATCAGCCACTTTGTCAATGGTTTTGTTATACTCCTTCTTCAGCTTCTTTTCATACTCTTTTTGCTTCTTAGCCAAGTCTTTGCGCGTTTCCGATCCCTTTTTAGGTGCATACAGCACGCCGATCAACGCACCTATGCCTGTGGCCGCAGCCAGACCAAATAATGTTTTTACGAATTTCATGATATCTTCATTTTGTGATTAAACAATAAATGCATCACCAATATAATAAAAATTTTAGAACCATTTACATAAAATGGGTTTTAGCTGGTGTCATGTCAACCCGACTTAACCGACACAGTAGCATTGACACGACACTGGCCGTGAATTCACACCATTTACACTTTATGTTTCATCAACAGCGCCAATGCCTCATCGCTATTCAAGTCCTCAGTGATATTAAATATAGAGCTAACTGAATCATTGACAGTCAAAGATGGGTTAGATAGCATATTATGAACTTCATCCCGGGAAAAATGCTGCAGAAGTTTTTTGCCAAAAGGGATGGTGCCCGGATCACTGACACGGAGGAAGTTCATTTTCTCCTTAAGGGCTTCAAGGGGGCCGGCTGACACGTGAAAACCATTGTTGCTGATATCTACTTCCACCTGGTAATGCTTTTGTTTGGCAAATAGGTTATTTCTCAGTGAACCGGGTTTTGCATCAGACGGAGAGGTCGTTCCGCAAAAATCATATCGGATAATTTGCCAGTCAAGGTTGGCGGAGAGGTCGAACAAGATAATAAAACGATCATCTGCGGTATAATGGGCAATTTGCTTGGGAGCAAAGCCATTGACAAGGAAGACCTCCTCTGAATCAACCCGAATTTTGCTGCAATACATGCCACTATCGAGCTTACAGAACGCGTTGCGCAGCCATAAGTCATTCAGCTTTAATGCATCAAGGTCTGGATACCTTTTCAACATTTCCCATCCGCCCAATACATTGGCTTCTCCTGGATGCATACCATAGATCTGAATAAAAGTGTCTATCGCTTTGCAGGTAAAAGACCGCAAAGGATCTTTTGCCCCATCGTGAATGGCTTTGTAGTGTTCCTCTATGACATGATGCCTGGCCAGGTACCCGGCACTTAACAGAAAAACTTGATTGATATGGATGCGATGCGATGCCATTACATTTCTGGCCTCTGAGAACAGCTTCATAAAGTCACCAAAACCGATCTGCGAGGTAATTTCAGGCTTCATGAATAAGACAAAGTCATTTAGGTAGTATGCTTTATCAGGCGCATCATACAGGAGAACTTTTTCCGCTTTCTCGGACAGCGCTTTTTGCACAGCGGAACGGATATTGACGAAAAGGGTAGAATGCATGCGTCTTTTAGGCTTTGCTGATTCGCAATATGATCATTAAAGATAGCAAAAAATGTCCTAATGTCAATTTATCCACCACGGGCCAGCTTGATGCTTTCACAAACCTGTGCTATTTTAAATCATATGCTTTTGATTCTCCGGCAGCATTGCATTCATTGCAGCGGCTTTCCTGCGCGTAGGAGATTCTTCGAAGGCATCTGCCTTAATCAATTTTTTATTTAGCTGACGACCAAGGGTTATAAGGCAATGAGGAGTGATGCAGGTCAATCTTCAACCTGTCTCCCACCCGCTTGTAACCCAGCGTATACTCTACCCTTACCTCAGTATCATGAACATCGGTAAAATAATAATGCCCCATGGCGATGGCCCGGTTTTCTTCCAGG
>PWNO01000315.1 GCA_003557765.1 Bacteroidales bacterium | reverse complement strand
CTTTGAGATATGATCCTTTCCGTGTAAATCTCATTTGTGACTGCATCAACACTCCTGCCGAAGTTTGCACCAAACCGCGTGTTTGTATTGAAAGAAGGCAGCACATTGGCATAGCTTTGAAGCACATCGTGATCGGCCCGCTCCTGCTGCAAACGCTGGATGCGCACATCCAGGTTGTTTTCCAAAGCATAATTAATGCAACGCTCAAGGCTCCATGTGCTTTGAGCGATTGATTGTATCAGGGGAAGTATCGTGAGGATCAGGATGATGAAGGTCTTTCTTGCTTTCATAGGAATATAGGGGTTTAGGGTTTGGAGGTTATTTGTAGTTAATGGTCATTGTCATGTTAGAATGATTTTTTGCGCCAACACGAAAAGGCGCCATAACGCAAAGACAATGGCCAAAAATGTGCCATCTCTTTTATGACGCTGATAAAGAATGTTATACAGATATTTGGGTGATGTGTTAGGTGGCCGGTCGGTGTTCGCTTCATTACATGAAACGTACGTTAGCGGACACTGGTGTCATTTACCCGGCACGATTTAAAAATGAAGGGTGAAGCGGGTTTCGATGTTTGGTTTTGATTTCACAGTGATGTTGCCCTTGTGCAGCCGCATGATCTCACGCGAGAGGCTGAGGCCAATGCCTGAGCCTTCTTTTTTGGAGGTAAAAAACGGCACAAAGATCTGTTCCAGGTTGTCGGGTTTGATGCCGTAGCCATTGTCGATTACCGAGATGTTCACGTGGTTGATGCCTTCGGCGGTGGCTACGATGTAAACTTTCGGTTTTTCAGCATCCTGCACCGCGTGGATAGAGTTGATTACCAGGTTGATGAGCACTTGCTCGATGAGATCGGGGTCGGCGGTCAGCATGAGTCCGGGCGGCACAATCTTACACTGGCAATCGATGTTGCGTTCACGTATTTTGGGCAACAGCAATTGTTCTACGTTATCAAACAAATCTTTGATTGGGAAATAGCGGAAGTTGGGCTTTGGGATGCGCGTAAGGTTTCGATAGACCTGGACAAAGTTCAACAGGCTCTGGCTGCGCCGTTCGATTGTGTTTAGCGCACTTTGGGCACTTTCTACATCCTCTTCGTCGATTTCCTTTTTGAGCTGTAAGCTGTTTTCTTCGATCAGCAGGTTCTTTACTGTTGACGACAGCGAAACAATGGGCGTGATGGAGTTCATGATCTCATGCGTGAGCACGCGGATGAGTTTTTGCCACGAGTCCATCTCCTTGGCTTCGAGTTCAGTGTGTATGTTTTGCAGTGAAACGAGTACAAAATCTTCACCCTGCATGCGGAACTCAGTAGCTCTTATTGATAGTTGCAGCAGTTCGTTGTCGTGAAATACTTTCAGTAATTGGCTATCGCCTGCTTTAATGTTCAGGAGTAACTCGGCAAGGTTCTTGTCGATTTTTTCCATGTCGCTGATGATGCGAAGGTGCTGGTTTCTGAACATACGCTTGAACGCATTGTTGACCATGCTGATGCGACCGTCCTTCTTGAATACGATAATGCCTGTAGTGACGTGCTGCACAACGGTTTGAAGGTAGTTGAAATGCTCTTCCTTGGCGGCCCTGGTTTTCTGAAATTCAGTAATGACCTCATTGAAGGCCTGGTTGAGGTCGTCAAAGCTTTTACCAAGCCCGTGATCCGAAAAGGATGAAGAAAAGTCGCTATGCCTTATGGAATCAAGAAAAACGGAGAGTTTTCGGTTGGTACGCTCCACGTAACGAACGAGGCCGTATATCTGCAAAATAATTAAAACGATCAGTATCGTTGAGCTGATTGCAGTTTCCGGCTGCCCAATGATCGACAGCAACAACACTACTGACAGCATAATCAGCAGCACCCTGCCGACTATATTAAAGCGAAAGTTCTTAAAGCTCATATTTTTCTATGCGTCTGTAGAGTGAGGCTCGTGTAATACCCAGTTCCTTGGCGGCTTTGCTAATGTTTCCGCCATGCTTGTCGATGACTTTCCTAACCAGCATTTTTTCAGTTTCTTCCAAATTGGTTGCCGACTCTGGTAAGCCCTTATCATTTTTTTCTTGTTGTTGAGACAAGAAGAAGTCGTTAGGCTGCAAAATGTTGGAGTCGCTCATGATCACTGCCCGTTCAACGGCATGCTGGAGCTCACGGATGTTGCCGGGCCAATGATGCTTTTCAAGGCGTTTCATGGTGTGTGTGTGCAAGCGCTTGTTTGGCATCTTGTACTTTTTGCAATAAATCTCAAGGAAATGGTTCACCAGCAGGGGGATGTCTTCTATCCTTTCGCGCAAAGGCGGCAAATTGATCTCAACGGTATTGATGCGATAGAGCAAATCCTGGCGAAACTTTCCTTCGTCCACCATTTGATAGAGTGGCATGTTGGTGGCGCATACCAGGCGCACATCCACGGGGATTTCCTTTACCGAGCCAAGCCTGTTAACCACCCTGTTTTGTATCACGCTGAGCAGCTTCGACTGCAGGGGTAAACTGAGGTTGCCAATCTCATCGAGGAAGATGGTGCCTTTATTGGCAGCTTCGAAACGCCCCGGCCGGTCTTCCTTTGCATCGGTGAATGCGCCCTTTTTGTAACCGAAAAGCTCACTTTCAAACAATGTTTCGCTGATGGCACCCAGGTCCACGCTGATGAAAACTTCGTCCTTGCGGAGAGATGCGCGATGCAGTGCCCGCGCAATCACCTCCTTGCCGGTGCCGTTTTCTCCAAGGATCAGCACATTGGCGTCCGTTACGGCAACTTTTTGAACAGTCTTCAACACCGCCATCATGGCCTCCGACTCACCTACGATGTGGCTGTAAGGCTGGTCGCCCTGCTCCATCAGGAACTTTTGCTTTGAGCGCAGGTCGTGCAATTCCTTTTTCGAGCGCTGGGTTTCCAGGGTGGTCGTAATGGTGGCCAGGAGCTTCTTGTTGTCCCAGGGCTTTAACAAGAAGTTTGTGGCACCTTCCTTCACACCCTGAACGGCCAGTTCAATGTCGCCATAGGCAGTGATCAGCACAACGGCAATGGAGGGGTCAATCTCCAGGATCTTGTTCAGCCAGTGAAAGCCTTCTTTGCCACTGGTGGCATCACGCGAAAAATTCATGTCCAGCAGGATCATGTCGTAGCTGTCGTTCTTCAGCAGCATGGGCAGGTTATTCGGGTTCGGATCGGTGTGTACCGACTTGATATGCTGTTTAAGAAAAAGCTTCGCAGCAAGCAACACGTCCTCGTCGTCGTCGATGATAAGCAATTTGGCATCCAGTTTACTCATGAGAAAGGTCTGTTTTGAGAGTGTCCGGTTCTTTGAACTTGTTGGTCTGTATAAATTACTTTTCGTTTTGAAGTTATTGATATGACAAAGATACATTTTTACAACAACAATGTGCTTTTTTTTGGCATCTTCCAGGCAAG
>PWNO01000223.1 GCA_003557765.1 Bacteroidales bacterium | reverse complement strand
CTATCGGTCCGTTTTTAAGGGCGTTTAATAATTGTTCTTTTACTTCATCGATCCATTTGTTAACATCTTCTTCCGATGTTATATAGGCACCGGGCGTGCTAAATTCCTGTGCATCCGGCTCAAGCAGCTTGGCGGCTTCTACCGTAATATTTCTAAACCGTGACGGTAACGCCGCTACCCGATCCGCGAGCACTGCTAAAGGCATATTGTCCAGCGTTGAAAGTATTTCCTCGCTGCTACCGAGCAATACTTTTGGCTGAGCCGCTTCATGCAAATTGTTTTTTGCATTTAGTTGATAACGTTGTTCAGGTTCGAGTTTCTGCCAATTTGGGTCGCTTTCCAACAACGCAATTCCCTTCTCCATCTCGTCTGTGTACCGTTTATACAATCCTTGAAGCTGATCGCGTAATAGCTGACTCACACTTTTTATCAAAGAGGGGACGGGATCAGGGTCTTCGAGAAGTTGTCGCTGCTCTTCAATTGCCTTCACCTGCGATTGGTATATCACAGCATCCGATAAATCGCGTGTATGTTCAACGAGGTTTTTTAATATCACCCATGAATTCCATCGCTTATTGATACGTTCGGAAAGTTCATTCCAATGATCAATTTTCTCGTTCAACTCATCAAAGATATTTGATAGGGCTATCAGTTGTTCATTACCGTCAGTACGCCGGATCTCATCAAGGAATGATGTGTCAGGCGGTTCAGGTTTGGGTGGTTCACCTCCGGCGCTATCAGCTAATTCTTTAAGCTTTTCAAGAAACTCAGGTACCATTCTTGATTCTTCACTTTGCTTAACACTTAATCCGATCTTCTGGAGAAGCATACGAACATTAAGACGTTGCTTCGCCGTAACAGTGGCCGATTCTACCCGGAAGCTGACTTTGCCTATCGATTTGCGTTCGAGTTTGGTAGCATCGACGGGATGATTGCTTTCATCCTGCGCACGAATTAATCCGGCTACAAGAAGCACCTGCAAACCTCCATCAATTGCGTCCCTTGACCAACCATACGGAGCTTCTTCGAATTTACTCCTAATCTCTGTCCCTTTCTTACCCGCAGCTATATAGCCAAGAATTTCTTTGCAGACCGGATTTTTATCTACATCACCATCATAACCGATTTCCTTCAATGCATCCGGGGCACCTTTCTGTGCTTTTTCATACACCTTTGACCACACAGGATTATCGGCAATTTTGAAATTCGGATATAGCCGTTGAAGAGAATTACCGGCAGCTTCGCGTATCATATCCTGAAGGTTGTTACCAACTATTTCATATCCTCCGCTCTGAAAGACCCGTGATCCGGAAAACGCTTCATCCAATAAATCATCAATTTTTCTTCTTGCATTGTTCTGTATGGTCTCCATCGCTGCCCTGGCTTCATCCCCCTCCGGTGTATTCGGCACACCTTTTCGCTCCAAGGTAGAGGTGGCGGCTTTGTACTCAATCAGATTATGCCGCAAATCGTCGGCAGACCGTTTCGGTAAATAGACAAATATCGTGGGTGATTGATTTCCGGATTGCCTTGCATCGGCAATAACAGATTTCTCATCACTTCCCCATCCATCGCGCACCCAGACATAAATTTTTCCATTGTGATCCGATGGTAGTTTAGAATTAAAATGCCTATAAATGTTTCGACTTACCTTAGAGTCACCGTGCAGTAGCTGTATTTTGCGAATGATCTCACCGAACTTACCTTTTATTCGATCATCCCTTTCCGTCTCAATCCGGTGTGCCTGATTATTCAGACTACTCCGCTGGCTTTGAAATTCATCATTCCACGCCGCACTTTCCTCTGTCTGTATCCGGTATTCATCTCCTACTTTAATAAGAATCTCACACTCATCTAAAATTTGAGGAAGCCTTCTTCTTAGTTCGCTGCTCCCCTGTGATAAATCCTCAACGAGCAGATCGGCAATTGTATCAACTGTTGCACTAATACCAATTTCCTTGTTTATGCTCCCCAACTTGTTGACCAAGAATACAAGCCCGCAGGCACGAGCCATAAGCTTCTCATCCTCGTTGCCCTGCTTCCACTTCATCGTCTTCTCATGTACTTTTCTGGGTAGAGCACGTGATTGCAGCAGCCGGTCGGCTGAATCGAAGTATATATAATCTGCCGGCACTACATTTCCCAAGGGTTCATCAAGATTTGTTTGAATCACCCTGTGCACCATACTGAGTTGATTTCGCAGCTGACTCTCGGTCCCGGTTGGATCGAGTACATGCAGAACGTTTTCCCAGAACCGACGACGTACCGGTAAAATCGGATAGTCCTGCGTAAAGAAATCCACATCGCTTTGGTGGTGTCCGATGGAGGTTCCCTGTAAATGGCGGGTTATCTCTCCCATATTTCTGTTCATAACTTCCTGTATCGGCTGTTTCGCTTCCGGTTTCTTTTCAAGGATAACCTGCCGAATTACACTTTCTACATCAGTGTCTGAAAGCTCTACACGCACTGTAAAACGGCCTTCAAGTTTTTTTAGGTTGGAGGTACCGGTAACAGCAGTTTGCCCCGTACCGATAAACATAAGTTTACCTGCGAAGTTTTTAGAACAGGCTTCAACTACCTCCTGCACATCCATCGAACGTTGGCTATCCTCTCCGATAAATTGCTGCACCTCGTCCAAAACAACCAGCGTCAACGGGAATTTTCTGCCATTTGTGAGCGTCCGTTGGATTGCTTTAATCATTTCATCGTTCGAAATATCCTTGACGTACGGATAGAGGTTGTTAAGCGTTTCAACACATTTGGTCTGCGAAGGAAATAGGTTCGGTTTTATGGTTGTGAGGGCATTATGCAATCCTTCTGCAACATAAAAATTATCAAGTTCCTCTTCCCACGATAATCCCTGGCCTTCGACATGCTCACGAACACTATCGTATATACCTTCGTTCTTGAGCCACATTACAAATTTTGCCGAATGATATTGTTCGGGTAAATCCGCCGACTTAAATATAATCCGGAGTAACGCAAGACGGACACTTCCACTCGCCGCGGCACCCAGAGTACCGGATACAGATTGTAGTCCTCCATGTCGTTTACCCTGCGTATCAAGCTCTTTTAATAAATCAATAATGTTTTGTGGGAGGTTGGCTATCCCACGAGCGGTCGCACCGTCCTCAAATTTTGTATTTACCCATAGCGTGCGAAGCATCTTTGCTAAATGAGATTTACCGGAACCGTAAAAACCACTAATCCACACTCCCGGTTGTCCAGATTGATCAATATTTTTGAGGAAGGTTTCGATAATGTGCGCCATTCCTTTTTTATATTGACCATCGCATACAAATGTTTCGAGCTCGTACCGAAGCACCCTTTTCGCTTCGCTTGTCGCTTCATAATTAACATTTGCTACACCTTCATTGAGAAGCTTTTTTGTGGAAGGATCTTTT
>PWNO01000213.1 GCA_003557765.1 Bacteroidales bacterium | reverse complement strand
GGGGTGATCCTGCGCCATGGGGTTCGTTGTTGCATTGAAATAATTGATGGCATCCTGAATGTCCTGATCGATCAGTGCATACACCTCAGCCACGCTTGATCTTTGGTTACCTTCCTGAGTGGGCTCTGTGTAGATGGGCACACCAGGGTTGTTTCCACCACCTCTGTGAATGGGGATTCCATGCCTTTGCACCAGCCAGAAATAGCTGAGGGCACGCACGACCAAGGCCTGCGCCTTGACATTGTTCCTCTGGGAAGGCGTGGCATCCTCCATGCCATCGATATAGAGCAGAATAATGTTGGCATTGTTGATGAGCTCATAAAAGAGCAGCCAGCGGCCGGCAGGAATGGTGCCATCCGCGATACGATGGGATAACCAGCCATACTGTCCGGTGTACCAGCCATAACCGCGGTCCCACCTGATCATGTCCTCACCCATCTTGTCCATATCGAGGTAATTGCCAAAGTATCCGGCACCATGGTGGCCAAGGCCATCTCCATCGAAATAGAACATCCTTGCATAAATGCCATTAAGTGCCAGCTGTGCGCCATCATAGGAGTCGAACATCACATCTGCAGACAATGCATCCGTGGGAGCCGTCTCCAGGAAGTCGTCTTCGCAACTGCTCAGCATAAGGCCGAGCACCACAAAACTTAATAATATCTTTTTGATTTTCATAGGATTCTATATTAAAAGGTGATTAAAATTGCAGGTTTAGACCAAAAGTGATAGTCCGCACGGGCACATACGTGTGGTCAGTAACACCTGTAAACGAGTGCTGGGGATCCATGCCTTCATTTTCGTTCCAGATGGCAATGTTCTCTCCTGAAACATATAGCCTCAGGTTGTTAATGCCAAGACGGTCGGTCATATTACCAGGCAAGGTATATCCAAAGGTAAAGTTTCTGAAAGCAAGGAAAGTCATGTCTTTCAGATACTGATCAGAAACACCTACATAGAGGTTACTGTTACCATGTTCTACTTTTGGAATTTTTCCGAGGGTGCCATAATCATCGCGGCCTACATTTGCAACAGGTGACCTCCAACGATCGTTGATATCCTGGTGCATGTGATAGCCCAAACGTCCTT
The DNA here is from genome assembly GCA_003557765.1 of Bacteroidales bacterium. Next base: position 12,201 of record PWNO01000213.1, on the reverse strand, counting down.
CGTGCATGAGCCAGCTGTAGATGTTGTCATACATCTTGCCGCCAACACCATAGGTGAACATGAATGACACGTCAAAATTCCTATAGACGAGGTTGTTTGTGATTGCACCAAAGAAGTCGGGTATGGCTGTTTCACCAATATAGTACCTGTCTGCCTGGCTGACATCATCAGTCGTGCCACGGCCGATCACTTCACCATCGTCGTCGGTGATGTCATAGAAGAACATGGTGCTTCCGGTTACCGGGTCGATGTGCGATACTTCACGCAGGTAGTACTCATAGTAAGAACGTCCGGTCTCCCATCTCTTTGTTCCGACAATGGTTCCTTCAAGCTGTTCCGGCATGTCGGTGATCTCATTTTCCAGATGGGTGAAATTCACATCCACAGCCCAACGGAAATCTCTTCTCTGCATGATGTCAAACACACCACGCAATTCCACACCACGGTTTTGCATCGCACCCACGTTCATGTCGATGCTGGACACACCGGTTGACAATGGAAGTGGCACAGACATGAGGAGGTTGCTGGACTGACGGATGAAGTAGTCTGCTTCAAATGACAGCCTGTCCCATATACGGGCATCGAATCCAATGTTGAAGTTTTCGCTGGATTCCCAAACCAGGTCCCTGTTCTCATGCGACGAATAGATTGCACCTGCAATGCCTTCGTTATCCCATCCAAGGTCGTAGAAGCTTTGCCATGCATAATAGGTGGGCAGTCCGTCGTTACCTTGCTCGCCATAACTGGCTTTCACGCGAAGGTTATCCAGCCAGTCGATGCCCTGCATAAAGTCTTCCTGAGTTACTCGCCAGGAGAGACCCAGGGAGTAGAAGTTACCCCAGCGTGCATCTTCATGGAAACGCGAAGAACCGTCACGGCGGAAGCTGGCAGAAGCATAATACCTGTTGTCATAATCGTAGCTCAGGCGGGTGAAGTATCCTTCCAGGGTATACTCATGCGCATACGAAGTAGATCCTTCCATGGTGGTGGCAATACCAATTTCAGTAATGCCAGGCACGGGGAATCCGGTACGTGTCGCAGAAGCATAGTTAAAGTTGAGGAAGTAGGCTTCATGTCCGAGGAGGAGGTCAAAGTTATGGTCGCCGAATGTGCGTTCATAATTCAATAACTGGTTGACGGTCACACTCAGGTTTCTGTGGCTGATCTTTGTGCCACGCCCCTGGAATGCAGCTGCATCACCAAACTCAGGGTTCTGGAATGTGGTCTGATAACGGCTGTAATAGTCGCTGCTCACGCTTGACCGGAAGCTAAGGCCATCGAAAGGCAGATCAAACTGGGCAAAAACACGTGCACTCAGGTTTTCCTGCTTGTAAGAACGGTCGTCCAGTTTAAGCGAACCCACAAGGTTTGAGTTTGCGGCATACTGACGGGTGCCTTGCGGGCCATCGCCAACACCCCAGTCCAGCATCCTGTTACCCTCTTCGTCGAGGATGTCATTGCCTCGTTCATCCTTTAGATACACGGGATACACAGGGCCCATCATACGTGAATAGAAGAACGGGTTGGTGGTGAAGGTACCTTGTGCGAGCAGAAAGTCAAAGTCGGCCAGTGAGGCACTAACGTTCAAGCCCGCCTTAAACCAGTCGAGTGGTTGCGTATTGAGGTTTGCCCGGGCAGATATCCTTTCAAAGCCAGAGGTAATGGCCATCCCTTCTTCATTGAGGTAACCGAGAGAGATGTAGTAGTCAGAAATATCGGTTCCGCCGGATACGTTGAAGTCATATTCCTGGCGCATGGCCGTTCTGAAAAGTTCATCCTGCCAATCTTCCTGGTACATCAGCTGTGCATTGGGGTTCAGGTTGATCAGCCAGGGGTTGTTGGGATCGATTTGGAACAATTCGTCCGCACCCATATTATAGGGGTTATACCTGCCGATCTGAGCGAAGAAATCCTCATAGGCTTCTGCATTGGCATCGGCCAGGGAGAGGCCACCGCCAAAATGCCTGAAGTTCCGCCATGACTCAAATTGCGCAACCATCCAGTCGTCTGTGCTCAGACGGGGATATTCGGGCATTGTACGGTTGCTGAATCCCAGCCTGCTGGTGAAGTTCATTTCTGGCGGACGGTCCGCACCGGATTTGGTGGTAATCATGACTACCCCGTTGGCACCTCTGGCACCATAGAGCGCAGCAGCTGAGGCATCACGCAAAATGGTGATTGACTCGATGTCGGAGGGGTTGAGTGAGTTAATTTCTCCTGTAAAAGGTGCTCCATCCACGACATACAGCGGCTCATTGGAGGCAGACATGGAGCCAAAACCTCTCAGACGTACGCTAATGCCGGCTCCTGGCTGGCCACCACCACTGGTGACCTGAATACCGGGGGCAGCACCTTCCAGTGCACGTGACACGTTGGACACTTCACGCCTTTGGAGGCTCTCGGAGTCGATTACGTCGGCAACCCCGGTAAAGGATTCCCGACGAGCCGTTCCGTAAGCTACTACAAGGACTTCGTCAAGAGCCATTAGGTCCGGGACCATTTCCACGTTGATTTCGGTCCTGCCATCCACAGGAACCTCCATGGTGCGCATCCCGACAAATGAAAATTCAAGAATGGCATCCGCGGGAGCTTCAATTTGGTAGTTACCATCAATATCAGTAACTGTACCAATGGTCGTACCCTGCACAACGATGGATACGCCAGGGAGTGTTTCTCCCTGATCGGCGTCAGTCACTGTACCTGAGATTGTCAATGTTTGCCCAAATGCCTGCAATCCAGGCATTAAAAGCAACAGCAATCCTAAAATTACAATTCGCTTCATGCTGATTTTTTTTTGTTGGTTAGTAATAATTTTTTTTGGTCGTTACTTCTTCTTCCAAAACTATTCACTTTAGTTTAGTGAAGGCATCCTGCCTTGTCAGGCAGGATGCCGTGCATTTGATTAATTGATAACCTGGATTTTATGGTGTGCAACACCGTTTGCCGTGTGAATGCGCATGATATAGACACCCAAACCAAGTCCGGATACATTAACCTGGACGCTGTAATCATTCGGGCGTATTTCATGCAATCTCTGACCTGTAAGGTTAAAGATCTCTACGGTGTTGATCATTTCACTGCTGTTTACCGTAACCTGATAACGGGCCGGATTTGGGAAAATTTCGAGGTTCAGACTGACAATGTCCGGAGTATCATACGTAATGTCTCCAAACATGTCGTGTAATATAAGGTCTTCCTCCCCGACAGTGAACACCCGGTTTGGATCACCAGGCCATTCATCTCCACTCCAACCGTCATTGATGAAATACTTATATTCATAATCACCTCCGGTCAGGGGTACGGTAATGGTATATACATGCGTGTCTTCGATCTGTGTCAGGTGCTGATGTTGTTTTTCACTGCCGGGCTCGGCCCAACCGATATGACTACCGGTGACATACACCACATCGCTTTCAGGATCAAAGTCCCCGTCTTCTACAGCCATGGTCATGTCGACATTGAAGGTGACGTGGTATGGTTGCTCACCCCAGACATCATCCAGGACCACATGATTGTCAACAACCGAGAATGCCCGGTTATGGCCTTCTTCAGGGTATTCGCCATGTTCCCAGGTGGGAACGCCATCGCGCACCACGTAATACTTGTATTCAAAGTCACCGGGAGCAGAAATGTTGAGAAGGTCTGATGAAAAGACACCAGGTTGACCCGAAACAATCTCAACGTTCATAACAGCCCAAAGGTGAGCCCAGTCACCTTGATAAACAAATGCCACATGAATCGTTTCACCAGCATAGGCCGAAATATCAATTTCTCTGGTAGTAAAAGCGTTTGTTCCCTGGTCAGCTTCATATATTTCAACAAAATCACCATCTGTTGGATCATCACTTCCATCTGAAATATGTATACCAGAGTAACCATACCAATCCATAAAGAGTGCAGCCTCTGTAAATGACAATGTAAGTAATGCTGCATCTGCATCAAGTTCAATGGCGCGAGAGATCAGCCAGGAGTTATGGTCGCCTTCATGATCCTGGTGTATTGCACCCGGGGTTTCATATGGAGAAGTTGGGCCAAACTCCCAGTTTGTTTCCGCTGCACCAAGCTGCACAAGTGACCATTCTTCCAGCCATGGTGTGAAGTCCGAGAAGAATATGGTTTCAGATTCTACGGGATTAAGCTTATATCCAAGAAGCTGAGCGTCCGCACCTCCCGGTACAGGCCATTGAACCATCTCTCCAAACACATAATCCGGCCATTCACCAAGTCCGGCCCATGAAGGGATTGAAGCTGACACATAAACTTCATGGACATCGGGATTGAAGACAATTTCATTGTCATTGTGGTCAAAGAAAGTGGCTCCGTTCATATCCACATTAAACTCAACCTGATATCCCGGGGCCAAAAACTCCTCTATGTGATGATGGGTAGTTTCAACATCCGGAGGGATTGTAATCGGTCCATAATGGTTGGCGTAACGGTGGCCTGTGAAAAAGTCGGTGATCAGGATGTCGTATTCTCCTGCAACAAATCCTTCAAAGTGTTGTCCTGTCTCATCTTCCTGGCCAACAAAAATACCTTCTGGGGCATATAAAAGGACAAAAACACCTGGAATAATATCATCTGCTTCATTTTTGACAGTGATCGTAATATCGCGATAGAGCTTCAATTCGACGAGTTCGGCGTGATCTGCTTCAACTTCGAAAGATCCTTGAGCACTCTGATATCCTTCGCTTTCAACAACATAGCTAAAGTCACCCCAGATGGCTTCGAATGCATAATCGCCCGGATCATTTTCTTCGCCTGCAAAGGTAATGGTAGCATCTTCAATGGGTTCTCCAGCTTCGTCCACCACGTCAAACAGGACGTCATACAACACCTGATGACCCCATGTGTCATGCATGGCCATTTCTCCTTCTATATTGATTCCACGGTTGGGTGATCCGTCCCACTCACCAAAATCCCATGTGGGGTCGTCCTCAACCACAAAATATTTATACTCTTGAAAACCAAGTGCAACGTCTACGTTATTAAAAGACAGGTTATATACAAGTGCAGGCGTACCTGTCACTCTGATGGCATCAAGCAATATCTGATAATTGCCCTCGCTGTCCCAGTGACGGAAGGCGACATATATATGTTCACCTACATAATCGGCAAGTGACAATGTGACCTCCTTCCATCCGCCGGCACTAAGTGTTTCCGTATGGATTTCGGCAAAACTGTCCGGATCGGGTGTGGTGGTAGAGACCAATACAGAGTATTTCTCTGCAGGATAACTATCATCTTGTGCCTTCACTTGAAAATGCAGTTCGTGGTCGTCGAAAGGCACTTCCATACGCGGTGTGATCAGCCAGTTATCGGGATCCACATCACCCACTTGCTGTGTCCATGACTCCGACATGGCGGTAAAATGTCCCTCTGCAGGCGCATAAGCCGGCGCGGCAACAACTTTCCAGCTGAAACCCGTATTGTTCGCATCAATGTTTTGCCAACCTGCCGGAATGTCGCCACCATCAAAGTTCTCCTCCAGCAACATTTGGTTTTCATTTGGATGTACCAACTCCATTTTTGTGCTTTCGAGCGAGCCAGGCTGGGGCCAGTCAATGAAACTACCGCTGATATGCACCTCATGTACATCAGGGTCGAAGGCCTGACCGTCGCCATATACAGCACCAGTCATGTCGACATAAAAGTCTATGGGGAACAAGATGTTGAAGTACTCATCTGAAACGAGCGGGAAAACTGCGATATCCAGGTCAGCAACATAAGTGGTGGCAGGTATCCATCCTATGGGATCGTCTTCCCTGATCCAGGCTAAAGGTTCACCGATTCCATCACCTATCATTGTACTGATTGTGCCAAGCCCATATTGTCCTGCCACATATTCATCCAGGTCAGTGACATCTGCACCAATCACGTAGTCGCCAATGGTGTCAGAATGCAATACCGGAAAACCTTCATCATCCAGGAATTCCACATAAAAGGCTCCTTCAAACGATCCAGAAGATGTGATATTCGCTAAAGGCACGACAGTTTGAGCCAGGGTATCTCCGGGTATTCCTTCCTCATCATCCCAATCCCAGACTGTAAATACCACATTACCTGTGGCGCCTTCTGCAAAGGCAAACCAGAATAATGCGCCATAGATAAAGTAGGAGTCATCGGCTACGAATTTTTGGCCAAACCCGTGATCACCATAGGTATTTGTGCCAAAAAAGTATCCAGCGGCTTCACTCCACCAGTATCCGGCCACTCCTGTTCTGTTTTCCCAGTTTCCAGGCATCAACGTGTCTAATGGATACTCATTGTCTTGTTTTAACTCCAGCGCCCTGGTTGAAACCTGGTCTGCGTCAATTTTTTTCTGCGCAGTTGGCTCCGGACGCTGAGTGTATGCGACAGAAACCAACAGAAGCATAAAAATCGTTAATAGTTGTTTCATTGGTTCAGTTTTTTGGTTTGTGATTAAAAAAATCAAATTGTTGTGTGTTTACTTCATGTTAAACGTTGTTTTGGTAAGTGTTTTGTTTTTTCAAATAGCTGTTTTGGTTTTTTTGATTGGTTAAACAATAGAATAATTCAGGTACATTCCTCACAAATGTAATAAACTTCAGAAAAAAAACAAATTATATTTAAAAAAAGTTAATGCAAGTAGTTGCAATAATACAGAGAAAAAGGAAGTGAAGTGCTAAAAAACAATATTATTTTCAATCAGGGACATGGCACGTACCAGGTCGGATTCTGAACGAATCATACGTTGCTCACTGCGCAGCAAGGATCTGATCTCCTGCTGCTGGTCGGGAAACATGCCCTGGAGGCTTCTTCTGCTGAGGCGGTTTAATTCCTTCAGCTGATCATCGGGCATCAGGATATAATATACCGGATCGGCATCCAGTTGCGGGATAGCCCGCAGACTGCCTTCTACGGTCTTCACACGCTCACCGCTCTGCACTACACGCCGATTTACGAAAAGAGAAACATCACCGTCATAAAGCAACTCTGCATACTTTCCATCTTCATGCATTGCCTGGCCATCACGGAGGAAAAGCCGGCGAAACACCCTGGGTTGATCTTCCCCGGAAAGGTTCACGGAAAACTGTTTTACCAGTCGCTTGTCGATTTGCACGGCTTGTTGGGCTCTGGGAGATAGCCAGATGAGTTCGTCAAGGTAAGCATTGTACTTCAAACGTTCACTGGCTACTTTATCGCCGGAAAGCAATACCACATCACCCATGGCCCAGCTTTCGGCAAGGTAGTAGTCTCCTTCTGCATCCATTGCAAATTCATATACCTTTCCGGAAAGTTTCGCTTTATAGTCCAGGGTCAGTTGATCGTTGCCGGAAGAGGCGTAAGCAGGATTTACCGATTCATTCAGCAACGGAGTTAAAGCCCAAATAATAAGCAATGCATTTCGGATCATGACAGATTATCTTTTTACATGTATTGGCTTGGTTTGATAAACAGGTTGTCCGGTCTCGGATATTCCCTGAACGATGACCCGGTAATTGCCGCCCAGGTCCCCCGAATGAAACGTCCATACCTGCCTTTCTCCCTGCCGGATTTCCAAATCGGGCCTCCAGTAAAGCAATTGCCTTACATCAGGTGTTTTTGGACCAGGGCTGCTGTCTGCATCGTAATCCGGAGCGCGATGTATTAACTTGTCCCGTAAGCTTTCCCTGAACACAGCAATGGATACTTGTTCTTCGAGTATCTCAGAATAGTCCTGATCGCGGGTATATATAGCAATAATGCCGGGAAAGGTCATGTCGCCATGCACCCAGCGGTAATTATGCACTTCTATCTTATAGATGTCATCAGAGTCCAGGTGAGCCATTTTGCCAATGGCATCGGTCATCATTCCATCCAGGAAATAAACCGGGGTTCCGGACATTGTCCTGCCGGTAGCAGCAGAAGTCAGCCGGGACACATATTCACCGCCCCTGAACCTCAGGCTCCAGGAATGTATGATTTCACGGGCAATCTCAGCCAAGCTGTCAAGCGGAAAAAAATCATCCATGTGGAAGGTCTGATTTGCTTGCGCATACAGCATTGGTGGAACAGAATGCTCTTCTTCCGGAAGCTTGTTTGCTTCCATCATGTAATCGATACCATAGGCCTTATTGATGCGGACTACATCCTGGCTTTTTTCTACATATTTGCGCCCTTCCGGAGTCAATGGGGCCTTGGCATGCAAGAAGGGCTCATGGAGCATGAACTTCCCTTTCGTTTCCACGGCAGCCGGGGAGTCAACCGTTGAAGGGTCTGCATATAAATACAAGGCCTTATTATGATAAAAGTCGGGCAATACAATATGAAATGAACCATCTTCGCCCGTTTGGGCATACAACATTGCAATCAATGTGTCGGGGGTGTTCACCACCACACGAGCATCAGGAACATATTTACCCGTAGCTCTCTCTAAAACTCTTCCGGAAACTATCAGCTTATCGGTTTCCATGTAATAGTTTGTCTGAACTCCATTATCCTGAGGGTCCTTCGGATGCAGGTCATGCGCTGACCAGGCGATCAGATAGCGATTGATCTCCTGCAGATCCATTCCAGCAATCCGGTTATGAACCTCTTCCGGGGCAAGGGGCAACTTTTCGGACAGGCTCAGCGCCCGCAGGTATCCATCGAACCTGATGCTGCCATGGGTAAGCGATGCTTCAGGAACTACCGCAAGGGAGAGGGTGGCATGATCATCAGTCATCCCGCTTCCGTCCAGATGAATATTTATGCTTTCACGCGGGCCAATGGTGTCACGGTCAGTTTCAAGGCTAAGACCCATAGCATCGTGACGTGCGTTAAGCCAATGACGCCGGCTCACCACTTCCCTGTTCCGGTCAACAGCCTCGAGTGTTAATAAACCTTCCGGGATATCTTCATCCTGGATGGAAATGTGTATGGACTGGTCATTGGGGGCTAACCCTTGTTCATAAACCACCTTATCACGGTGTATAATCCTGAACCACGCTGCCACAGGGTTTTCGGGCGGCTGCAGCAGCGCTACCGACAGTATGTGCTGTCTTATGTTTACATGGAGCGCACATCCGGAGCTACTGACCTCCGGCAGCGCAAGCTCTTCCCTTTCGCCCTGGATGATGGCATAATAGGTTTTCCCGGAGTCCGGTTGCAGGTGAAATCCGGCCATGCCAGAAGCATCAAGTGTAGCATGGGCAACGGTATCGTGCTCCATGTCACGTATCCAGATTTCCCGCATTTGAAGACCAGATGACAACCCGGCCTTGATCACCACATGGTTTTCGACTCCCTCCACCAGGGTGCCTCCTTCAGCATAGAATGAGAGATCAGGCTTTTGCGACGGATCCCTGGGGCTGATATCAAAAAATGGCTCGCTGTCAAAACGGTTTGCAATTAACAGCTGCTTGTTGAAATAGCTTTGTTCATCCTGGTTACGCATCCAGTTGGTGAAAGCCGTAATGCCATAATGTCCGGTTGACAAGGTGTCTGGCACATACAGTGTGCCTGATGCCCGGCCCTGCTCCATGGGAATGGTTACGCGCTCCACGATCTTATCAGCACGCCTGAGTGCAAGATAAACAAAACCGCTTCTTGGCTGTGATTGCTGATCATCCAACAGGTAGACACAGAAATTGATATGTTCTCCTGCCACATAAAAGTCACGGTCGGTATGCACGAACAACCTTTCGTGATGAACTTCTTCAAAAGCATCACCCGCTGCGCCCCTGAGGGGCGAACAGTCGAATTGGGTTAAGATCACCACAATACTTATAAATAATATCCTGCGCATAAATAATTATTTGTTGAATCCTCCAATCCACCAGTCGGGTTGGGCCATAAACATGCATCCGGCAGAGGGGACGTCATACATGCAATCTTTAAGCTCCACTACAATTTTATCAACCGCTTCACGTGGACGCACATTCATGGTTATCCGGCGCACGGAGGACACTTCGAAAAACCCCAATGCGTCCGGCCCTTCATCTGCTGTATTATAGACATTGCCCGGCAATTGCGGGGCTACCGGGTCAAAAATGGTGTTATCATCATCCAGTTGCTCATTGCGGGCCTCGTGAAACGCATAAGCATCCTCGTTCAGGGAATATATGGAATGAATGAGGTGCCTTGGCGCTTCATATGAAATGTGCGTATCGCCCATGTTTATGGCATATCCCAGATGACGCATGGCCCGTGTATTCAATGGAAAAAAGGCAAAACGATTTCTTTCCGACACCTCCGAATCGGATGACCTCCCCAGATCTTGGCCCACAAAATCGGTGATCCGCCGCCTGGTCCAGCAAAAATCATATTCCGGTGGATTCCAGGAGACCATCACACTATATTGCAATACCATGGAAGTTGAAAACCTGAAAAGGGGTGGCTGTGCATCCATTCCGGACACGTCCACGAACATATTGACTCCCCCCACGTCATCCTGTATGATATCGCCCGACACCTGGGATTTATAATAAAACAATTGGCTGCCAAATTCGCCATAAATGGTATCTGTTTGCAGAGGTTGCCGCATTTCCTGCGGATGGGAGCGATATACTGTGCCGTTGTTTGTCTCAATATTCAGCACATAGGTCTCACCGGGTACTCCTTTGAAATTTTGAGGTGTAAAATACTCTCCGGGGCTTGCTTCCTGCAATGGGATGGTGTCGTTATGGCTGTTGGTGAGCAGCACACGTGCATCACGCATGGCTTCAGGATTCGTCTGGTCTCCAAACACGTTTGATCTGGAAAGCCTGATCCTGTGCGGGCCCTCTTCATCGGTGATCAAGCCCTCGACAACCGTAAATCTTTGATGCACGCTGAGCTCAGGTTCATAAATGTCACGACAAGCAGCAAAAAGCAGGGCGAGCAGCAAAAAAAGAACCAATGCCTTTAGCCTGGCCAAAGGTTTCACTATTGACAGGAGCTTGCTGGCATTGTTTTTTTCAGTGAATAACATCATATATAGCAATAAAATCTGTTTACAGACTAAAACGAGTAATTATAGGTGATCGTGGGCAATGGTCTGCCCATGATATACAATTGATACAGGTTAAAAGAGCGATGCTCTCCTACGCCGGCCGGATCTTTCTTGTAAAACACCGAGTAAGGGTTTTTGCGTCCGTATACATTCATCAGCGAAAGCGTCCAGCTTCCCTTGCCGCGCTGATCTTTGCGCAGGTTTTCTCCCAGTGTGATGGAGATGTCGAGCCGGTGATAATCTGGCAGGCGGTATTTGTTTCTGTCGGAATAATGGATAAGGTAATCGGAGCCATATCTGTAAGCTTGCTCCGGCAGGGTCACCGGCCGTCCGGTGCTGTAGTTGAACACGGCACCAAAACGCCACCTTCTGGAGATCTGGTAATTGAAGTTGACCACCAGGTTATGGGGCCGATCGTAATTTGAAGGGAAATATTCGTTCCGGTTGATCTGGTTTTCGATCAGATCCGACCTGGACCTGCGCATGGAGCTTGAGTAGGTGTAGCTTGTCCAGCCAGTGAGCCGGCCAGCATTTTTGCGGACATACAATTCCAGGCCGTATCCATAACCTCTTGCATTGATGACATCCATCTCGGGTGCCTCATTCATCATGATATCGGCACCGCTTTTGTATTCCAGTGCGTTGTGAAAGTTTCTGAAGTAGCCTTCAAGAGAGGTTTCCAGGGTGTTGTCAAGGAAATTGCGGAAATAGCCCAGGGCGTATTGATCACTGCGCAGAGGCTCAAGGTGCGGATCACTCAGCTTCCACAAGTCAGTTGGTGCCATCACCGATGTGTTGGATATGAGATTGATGTATTGATTGATGCGGTTATAGCTCAACTTGACTGAGCTCCATTCGCCTGTCTGGTAACGAAACCCCAGGCGGGGCTCCAAGCCGCGGTATGATTCCACAATAGCATTATTATCATACGACTCCGTACCCGTGATAAACTCTTCTTCCAGGGGTTTGCCCTCTTCATAGACATTGACTGTAGCAGGACCCAGGTAAAGGTAATGGGTGTAGCGCAGACCCAGTTCCGCACTGATGCGTTCGCCAATCGTCCATTCATCACTCAGGTAGAGTGCCAGCTCCAGAGCTTGTTCATTGTCAAGCACATCATGGTCTACAGTTGAATGCTCCCCCATGGGGAACGTTTCACCAGGCATGATGTCATAATATATGGCATTAAGTCCAAACTCCATGTCATGGTTTCTGGAAGGGCTGTAGGAAAACTGATATCTCAGGCTCGCGTAGTTGATTTCAGACTCCAGCTGCGAATGGAGTGC
>PWNO01000093.1 GCA_003557765.1 Bacteroidales bacterium | reverse complement strand
GCCCGCACTGGCCCTGGCCAAGCAGGAAAGGGAACAGCTGCAGCAGATGATCTATGACGAAGGCCATGACTTTGCCCTCGAGCAATGGGACTGGCGCTATTACACGGAAAAGGTCAGAAGGGAGAAATATGAGCTTGACGAGCAGGAAATCCGGCAGTTTTTTGAGCTCAACACCGTTCGTGACGGCATCTTCATGATCGTCGACAGGCTTTGGGGTCTCCAATTTGTTGAAAGAGACGATGTCCCCAAATACCACGAAGACGTACAGGTATTTGAAGTGCTGGAAGCCGATGGTTCACATGTGGGGATCCTTTACATGGACTTTCACCCCCGTGACAGCAAGCGTGGCGGTGCGTGGATGAGTTCCTTCCGCTCGCAGCGCGTGGATCAGGACGGACAGTTTGTTCACCCCGTCATCACCATCAACGGCAACTTCTCTCCACCTTCTGCCACCAGGCCTTCATTGCTCACCTATGATGAGATGACTACCTTCTTCCATGAGTTCGGTCATGCCCTGCACGGTTTGCTTTCAGATGTGCAGTACGGCAGCCTCGCAGGAACAGCCGTATCACGCGACTTTGTAGAGCTGCCCTCGCAGATTATGGAAAACTGGGCCAATGAGCCGGAGGTGATGAGAACCTTTGCCCTGCATTACGAAACCGGAGAACAGATGCCCGATGAGATGATGGACCGCATCGTGGAAAGTGCACAGTTCAACGAAGGCTTTGCCAATGTGGAATACCTGGCTTCTACCTTCCTGGACATGGAATACCACACCATCTCAGAAAAGTTTGATGAAGACAAGCTCTATGAGGTAGCTGATATCATTGAGCAGCGGACCATTGAAAATACCGGCATGATCCCGGAGATCCATTTCCGTCATGCCAGCACACATTTCAACCACATTTTCTCAGGTGGATATTCAGCTGGCTACTATTCCTACCTGTGGTCTGGCCTGCTCGACGCCGATGCCTATGAGGCATTCCGCGAAACAGGCGACGTATATGACCAGGAAACGGCCAGGCGTTTCCGCGAAGAGATCCTCGAAAGAGGCAACACCGAGGACGCCATGCAGATGTACATCAACTTCCGCGGACGCGAACCGGAAATTGATGCGCTGCTGCGCCAGCGCGGACTCAAATAACGAGAAAGGATCTACCATATCCATTAAAAAGAGGGTGTCTCAAAAGTTAGAGACTCCCTCTTTTTAATATTTCTGCTCCTGCTAACCGAAAAGTTTTTCAACAATTCAATTCTCAGGGGCTTAAAAAACCTTATGAGACGGCTTCAATTTTATGCTGATCTGACGGAACTTAGTTAGTCGCCTATTTCTGTGCGTCAAAATGCAGTTCGAGCAGGCGTGCTACGTACTTTCCGATGACATCGAATTCGAGGTTCACCACGGAACCTGGACGGAAGTTGCGGAAGTTGGTTACGTCATATGTATAAGGGATGATCGCAACAGAAAACATGTTGGGCTCGGAATCGACTACCGTAAGACTCACTCCGTTAACGGAAATGCTGCCTTTTTCTACCGTGATGTTTTTCGGGCCTGGATCATATTCAAAATAAAACTTCCAGCTGCCATCCAGCTCTTCCACCTTCGTACACACTGCGGTCTGGTCCACGTGGCCCTGCACAATGTGTCCATCCAGCCGGTCATCAGCCCGCATGCAGCGTTCCAGGTTCACCTCATAACCGGCTTCCCAGGTACGCATGTTGGTTTTATCCAGGGTTTCCTGAATGGCCGTGAGTGTATAGCGGTTTTTCTTTCTGTCTACATCCACCGTGGTCAGGCATACCCCATCGTGTGCAATGCTTTGGTCAATCTTCAACTCCTTGGCAATGGGAGTTTCGATAGTGAAATGGATATTGCTTCGGTCACGTTCGATTTTTACAACTTTACCTGTTGTCTCTATAATTCCTGTAAACATATGCTAATGATTTAATGATACATAGAATGCAAATGTACAGGATTTTTGTCAGCCTGCGGCAAAACCTCAGGAAGGCAGGCCCAGGATTGTACTTATGGTCATAATTCCCGTTAATAATTTCGGGCATCCGAAATAAAACCATAATTTTGTCGTGCCATTTCAAGTAAATATCCTTTATCCCCGCAACAGGCAAGGTTATTTACCTTCCAGGGGGAGCAATGCGAGTCTTTTTTCTGTTAAACCTTAATACATAAGCGCATCATGAAAAAATTTGATCCGGCATCAAATATCCAGGACCTTTTGCAATTTGGAGAGTTTGGCGATGTTAACCCATCGATCACCGATTCGGCTACTTACACGTTCATGGAGGCCAAAACCATGGTAGACACTTTTCAGGGCGAAGAGGAGGGTTGTTTCCTCTATTCGCGTCACTGGAACCCATCCAACAAATACCTGGCCGATGCCCTGGCCACGATGGAGGGCACGGAAAGTGCCTGGGTTACGGCTTCAGGCATGGGTGCCATTACCACGACCATCCTGCAGCTTTGCGATAGCGGCGACCATATTGTGTCAAGCATCACCACGTATGGCGGCACCTTTGCTTTCCTGTCGAACTACCTCAAGAAGTTCAACATTGAAGTCTCTTTTGTAGACATTACCAAGCTGGATGAGGTGGAAAAAGCGATCCGGCCAAATACTAAAATGGTATACACTGAGTCGTTGACCAACCCGCTCCTGCAAGTATCAGACCTCCCCAAACTGTCTGAAATTACAAGCAAGCACCAGATCAAGCTTGTCGTCGACAATACCTTTACCCCCATGATCATGGCACCAGCCAGGCTGGGCGCAGATATCGTGTTGTACAGCCTTACCAAATTCGTTAATGGAAAAAATGACTGTGTAGCGGGTGCGATCTGTGCAAGCGAGGATTTCGTGAAAGCCATTTCGGATGTCAACACGGGCTCCGCCATGCTCCTGGGGCCTATCCTCGACCCCCTTCGCTCTTCGAGCATCCACAAAAACTTACACACACTGCACCTCAGGATGCAAAAGCACAGCGCAAACGCATTATACCTTGCAGAAAAATTTGAGTCAACAAGACTGCGTGTGATATACCCGGGATTGCCAAAGCATCCGCAACATCAGCTTATGAAGGTTTTCATGCATCCGGAGTTTGGTTTTGGCGGCATGATCGCCATCGACCTGAAATCATCCAAAAAGGCGAATGCGCTGATGGAGAAAATGCAGGAAGAAGGTGTAGGCTATCTCGCTGTCAGCCTGGGCTACTTCAAAACCCTTTTCAGCAATTCAGGCAAGAGCACATCCAGCGAAGTGCCTGAAGACGTGCAAAAATCAATGGGGTTATCTGAAGGGCTCATCCGTTTTTCTGTAGGGTTAGACCACGACATCGAACGAACCTGGCAAAAAATTTACAAATGCCTGAAAGAAACTAAAATCATTTAACAGTTTTTTATTTATTTTTTTATTATCTTGCAAAACAAAAGGG
>PWNO01000047.1 GCA_003557765.1 Bacteroidales bacterium | reverse complement strand
AAGAAGTGGCAGAAGAAGAACCCGAGGAGGAGCCTGAGCCTGAACCAGACCCCCGTGCCATGTTTCCCGGGCAGGATCAGCGCACCACTGACCGGCAGCAGCAGGGAGAAACTGAAGAGGAGGGGGATGCCGGTAGCCAGGAAGGATTGATCGATGCAGATGATTTAGAAGGAGAAGCTGGTGGAGAAGGCATTGAGTACAGCTTAACCGGCAGGGAGGCCAATATCCTTCCAAAACCGGATTATACCACACCGGCCACGGGCAGGGTAGTCGTGCGGATTGTGGTAAACCGCGAAGGTCAGGTGTTGCGGGCTACTCCAGGTGCCAGAGGTACAACTACCACAGATGCTACACTCCACCGGCTCGCTGAAGAAGCTGCCATGAAGGCCCGCTTTAATCGCGCACCTGGTGCACCAGAGCAGCAGACCGGTACGATCACCTATATCTTCCTCAGGCGGAATTAGCCCGCATTCTGCACGCAAAATTTCGTCTCTATATTCAGATTACCTTCGTTATCCTCATGTATACCGATTTTCAATCTCACCATGGTTCAGCTCCCAACACGGCAACGTAAGATCCTGCGCGTGTATGTATCAATTAATCTTGGGGTGACCCATTGTGCCATTTTATCTGTTAATGATTTTTATGTTTCGGTCAGATGGAGTTCGCCATGCAATAAACATCGTCATGTGTGTCAATTTATCTGGCATGTCTCGGTTCAAAAATGATGCAAGCCATATGGATTACCAGGAAACCATTGACTATCTCTTCAGCCAGCTGCCGATGTTTCAACGCATTGGTCCGGCGGCATATAAGGCAAACCTGGACAATACCCATGCCCTTCTTAGCCACCTTGGAAACCCTGAAAGGGCGTTTCGCAGCATCCATATAGCCGGCACCAACGGCAAAGGGTCCGTAGCCCATATGCTGGCCTCGGTGTTACAGGCCCAGGGACTTAAAACAGGCCTGGCCACATCTCCTCACCTCAAAGACTTCCGGGAAAGAATTCGGATAAATGGCCAGCCCATTCCTAAACCAGATGTGGTCCGTTTCGTTGCGCAGCATAAAGCATTTTTTATGGGTCTGTTTCCTTCTTTTTTTGAGATGACCATTGCAATGACCTTCGATTTTTTTGCCAGGGAAAGACTGGATGTGGCTGTTGTAGAGACGGGAATGGGTGGGCGGCTTGATTCCACCAATGTTTTGCAACCCGAGGTATCTGTCATTACAAATATCGGGTTGGATCATATGCGTTTTCTTGGAAATACCTTGCCAGACATCGCCCGGGAAAAGGCAGGCATCATAAAAGAAAACATTCCGGTGGTCATTGGCAGAAGACAGCCGGAAGTGCACGATGTCTTTACTGAAACTGCCAGCCGGATGGGTGCTCCGCTAAACGTGGCAAGCGATCAATATCGTGTAAATAATTACCGGCAGATTTCTCCGCATGGGATGCCCTGCCTTGAGGCAGAGGTGCTTCATGCGGGTAAAAAACAAAGCTACTGCCTGGATCTGACTGGTGAGTATCAGCTGGATAACCTGATTACTGTGCTTGCAACCGTCGATGTTTTGCGTTCACGGGGGGAGTGGATTGTCTCAGAAGAGGCCTTGCAGGAAGGTTTACGAACGGTAACCCGTAATACAGGCATGCAGGGTCGCTGGCAGCAGATTGGAAGCAATCCGGCAATCATTTGTGATACCGGACATAATCGGGAAGGAATCACCCATATCATCAAACAACTTTGCGCGCTTACATATCATCACCTACACATGGTTTTTGGCATGGTAGATGATAAAGACCTTGCGCCTGTACTCTCCCTCTTGCCCAAGCAAGCCCGGTATTATTTCTGTCGCCCGGATGTTCCGAGGGGCCTGGAAGCAAAAAAGCTGGCCGCAGAGGCCAGCTTTTGGGGTTTGGAGGGTAATATCTATGATCGCGTGGGTGAAGCGCTGGAACAAGCCCGAAAAAATGCTTCACCCCGTGACCTTATTTTTGTCGGAGGCAGTACGTTCGTTGTCGCAGAAATCCTCTGAGGGTTTATTCTCCCCCTTGCTCTTCTTTTTTCTCTTCCTCTCTTTTCCTTTTTAGCTCCTCCTTGGCTTCACGCCTTCTTTCTTCCAGAATTTTCTCACGTGCACGCTCCCTCGCAAGGTGCGATACATACTCCTGCAACTTCTGATCCTGACGGAACTCGTTAAGGATGTCACGATACTTGTCCATCTCCATCTCATGGTCTGAGATAATCACCTGAACCATTTGCTGCATCTCACGCTGAATTTGTGTGACGTGGGGTGCGGCCTGGTTGAAGGCATCTATTTCTTCGTTGGAAAAATTACCGCCCTGAAGCGCACCAATCTGTGCAGCACGGGCAATCTGATCAAAACGTTCGCGGGTGAGCCCGTGATCCTCCGTGGTTTCTGTAATGCGCTCCTGCGTGGTGCGCTGCAGCGCGCTCACTTCCTGGTTGGCGTCAAAGAAAACCAACAGCGTTTCATCAGAAAAGTTAAATTCTACATCAGCCCATGGGTCTTCTTCTTCTTCTTCCTCTTCTTCTCCTTCAATAACTACCTCTATTTCCTGTGCATGGTGATGGGTTGGCATGCCAAGAATCATAGCCAGGGCTATCAGTAATGCCATTAAGCCTTTTGCGGGCGCGAATGCGGTTTGTTTGATGGTTGTCATAATTTGTAATTGATTTTGGTTTTGTAGTCACTAATTGACAAAAGTAATCATTATTCAAAAAAACAAAGAAAATTATTTCGTTAAAAGAGCCAAAATAATACCATTTGCCTTGCGGTGGTTATGTTGCCTTTCGTATTATAATGATCTGATAGGCCCACGAAGAAAGTGCAATATCTATGCCATCATTTTCCAGCCCTGCCCAATCACCTGGCTTGCGATAATCTGTCTGAGTCCTGGAAGTGAGCAGCAGGGGTTTGTCCTGGTTGCGACCATATAGTTTCCGGAAATGATCAGGAATGCGGATGCTGATTTCCGGATAGCTTGTATGGGAAAAATTGGCTGCAATCAGCCAAATTTCCTGCTTGTTCCAACGGAGATATGCATATACCCGGTCCGGCAGCCCTTGATTCTGCCACATCAGATCATAAAAGTGGCCCTGGGCAATCACTTCCTCTTTGCCCAGTGATAATATTTGTTGATATGCTTCCCTGAGTTTTTTTTCTGTCTGGGTTAGTTTTTCCTCGTTGCAGGCTCCGTGGTTAAACCATTTTTGAAAGGAGGGGACCCTGCCATAATCAAAGATGCTGGTTTTTCCGTCATCTCCGCTGTAGCCGCTGGCACCTTCTGCCTTTTCGCCGGTTTCTTGCCCGAAATAGAGCATCAGGGGGCCTTTGTTCATCGTGGCGGCAACAGCCATGGCAGGTATGCCGGCCTCTGCAAAGCCTGCAAAGTGACGTGATGCAATGCGTTCCTCGTCGTGATTT
>PWNO01000260.1 GCA_003557765.1 Bacteroidales bacterium | reverse complement strand
TCAGCACGTTGATGCTGAAGTCTGCCAGGTACATCACGAAGAATGAGCCGATCAGTGATACGGGGATAACCAGTACGGGGATAATGGTTGTCCGCCAGTCGCGCAAAAACAGGAATATGATAATCACCACCAGCGTAAAGGCAATGAAGATGGTATTCCTGACTTCCCGTATCGAAGATCGGATGTAGTCCGTATTGTCGAAGCCGATGTTGATGGTGACGTCATCCGGGATGTCGCGTTCGATCAATGCCAGTCTCCGGTATACCTCATCCACGATTTCAATGTGGTTGGATCCGGGCTGCGGCACGATGGCATTCCCGACAAGTGGCACGCCATCCCGTCGCACCATGCCCTGCAGTCGCTCCGGGCCGAGTTCGGCCCTGCCGACATCCCGGAAACGCACCACCCGGCCATTGTCCTCGCTGATGATCATGTTGTTGAACTCCTCAGGCGTCGACATCAGGCCCAGGGTGCGGATGGTAAGCTCCATCGTATTCCCTTCAATCTTGCCGGAGGGAAACTCCACATTCTCCCGTTGGAGAGCATTTCTGACATCCAATGGGGTTAGTCCGTAGCCAGCCATCTTTTCCGGGTCCAACCACAAGCGCATTGCATAGCGTTTTTGTCCCCAGATGAGGATTCCACTCACCCCGTCGATGGTCTGCAGGCGTTCACTGAGTGTCAGCTCAGCAATCTCTGAAAGCTCAAGCAGGTTTCGGGTTTCGCTTTCCACCGTGACGAACATGATGGGGCTGGCGTCGGCGTCTGCCTTGGAGACAATAGGCGGATCCACGTCTCTCGGAAGCCGTCGCTGGGCTTGCGCCACCTTGTCGCGGACATCATTGGCTGCCGTCTCCATGTCGACACTCAGCTCAAACTCAACTGTGATCCGGCTGTTGCCCTGCCGGCTCACGCTGGTCAGGGTACGGATGCCAGGCACCGCATTGATGGCTTGCTCCAGTGGCTCCGTGATCTGCGTCTCAATCACATCTGAATTGGCACCCGGATAAGACGTGCTAACGGAAATGATCGGCGGATCCACGCTGGGGAACTCGCGTACCCCCAGAAAGGTCATGCCCACGAACCCCAGCAGCAGAATGGTAATGGTGAATACTGAGGCCAGTACCGGGCGTTTTATGCTTAATGATGATAGACTCATGTTTTTTTTCGTTATCAGCAATCCGCTTGCGGAACTTGCTTATATTTAACCTGCCGGAAGGCAAAACACCCTCTGGGGGTGCACAACACTGTTTCCGGCTACCAGTGGCGATTATTATTCATTATGATGAGCGGGTTGCAGCTCAACTTCCTCTGTATCCCCATATTCATCGTCGTGGAGGTCACCCAGGTTATCCAGTTCCACGGGCAGGCCATGCCTTAGCTGCAGTACCCCTGTAGAGAGCAGGGTGTCGCCGAAGGAGAGTCCTTCGAGGATCTGTACACGGTCTTCGGTACGGATGCCAGTGGTCACATACACGGCTTCGGCCTGGCCTGAGCGGTATACGAACACCCTGTCGCCTTCCATCTCAGGGATCAGGGCCTCTGAAGGAATGGCAATGGCATCGGGTGTATCGGAAAGCTGCATGTTTACCGAGGCAAAACGGCCGGGCATCAGCAACCCGTTGTCGTTATTGTGCAGGGCCCGCACCCTGATGGTTCTCGTTCTGTCGTCCACCGAGGGGCTCACGGCATATACCTCAGCGTACTTGGGCTCGAGGAATCCATCGACCCGAAAGTGAATGGGAAAGCCCGTTGTAATCTCTCCGGAATACCTTTCCGGCACGGAAAACTCCAGTTTCAGGGGATTGTTTCTCACGAGCCTGGCCAGCCGGGTGCTCGGTGAAGCATAACTTCCTTCGCTCAGGTAGCGGAGTCCCACCACGCCATCAAAAGGAGCCCTGACTTCCGTCTCGGCGATCCGGGCAAGCAACAGCTCGATGTCGGCCTCCAATGTTTCCAGCTCCGTAACGGCCTGGTCATAGGCTTCCTGGCTGATCGCATCCCGTTCGAGGAGGCTGCGTTGGCGGAATTCGCGCTCTACGACAAGTCGCTGCTGGGCCTGCAGCTTTTCCAGCTGGGCCTGCAAATGCCTGTCATTCATCTTTGCCAGGAGGTCTCCTTCTTCCACAAAAGTACCTTCTTCAAAGAAAATCCCTACCACCTTGCCACTCGTCTCAAAGGCCAGGTCAACTTCTTCATCAGGCAACAAGGTGCCCGTGCTGCGAACCATCTCCTGAACCGGAACCGGTGATAGCACGTAGCCGCTCACCTGCAGGGCCCGCCGCTGCTGTGGCTGAAAAGAAGCATCCGCAGAAGAGTCGCCAAAAAGAAAGGGTTTGACTTTGGGGTAAGCAATGATTCCAACCAATAAGGTCAGAATGGCCAGGTTAACAAAAAATCGCGCTTGTTTATTCATTGATTCAGTATTTGTCAAAAAGTCGAAATGTCAAAAGGTCGAAATGTCGGGTCTTGAATGGGCTGTTGGCTATTGGCTGTTGGCTTATTGGCTTTTAGCTTTTGGCCTTTGGCTTTTAGTTGTTGAAAGAACTGCGCTTTTCGTGACCAATGATGGAATTCGGATGTTGGTTAACATTGTTTGATTCCAAAAAACCACAAAGGTTTAATGGGGGCTCAAAAGTCTTGCCGAAAACATTAAGTAAACAGTTTTTTATTGAAAATGTTTTATAATGACTAGATTAGCAAAGCATTAAAGGCGTAGGGCAAATCTGCAAAATAATCGTTCAGCGCAAAGAACCGGAATGTAATCGGAGCAAATTCAGGATAGGTTTGCAAATCAATCAGGCATTTTGTTTCTTTGCAAATTATTTTTCGCTTTTTATGCGAGAGGTTTGAAACCAATATACTTTTATAAAGTGCAGCATAAAGACAAACTGAATATTCCGAACGCCCTGTCGTTTTATCGCCTGCTGGCGTTTCCCGTCATCCTCTATCTCGCCATAACCGGTTATGCACAGGCCTTTGCCGTGCTCATCGTGATCAACCTGATCACCGACGTGCTGGATGGCTTACTGGCCAGGCTGTTTAATCAACAAACCGAATTTGGTGCCAAAATCGATTCCATCGCCGATATGGGCACATATTTTCTTGTTTTCCTGGGTATCGGGCTCTTCAAATGGGATGATTTTGCCCCGCACATCCTTAGTTTTGGCACTTTTATCGGTTTACTGATTGCCTCCCTTACCCTTTCGGTGATCAAATTTGGAAGGTTTCCGAGCCTGCACCTCTATTCCTGGAAAATTGGCGGCTACATCCAGGGAACCTTCTTTGTCATCTTGTTTGTATTTGGTTTTTACACCCCCTTTTATTATATCATGATCATCTGGGGCATTTTGGCCTTTTTGGAGCATATCATCATCCAGCTGATCATCCCGGAGATGCGCTCGAATGCGAAGGGGTTGTATTGGGTACTTAGGGAAGGAAGAAGTAGGAAGCAGGAAGTAAGAAGTAAGCAGTAAGCAGCAGGAGCAATCCACAAATAAACACAAATGGTGCACAAATGCACACAAATGCCTCAGGTAACTTCAAACTTAAAAGTTCAACCTTAAAAAAACCATTGACCCCTTAAAACAACAACCCCTTAACTTAATGATTTATAGACACTTTGACCTTATGGCCTTTCGACCTTTCGACTTTTAGTCCTTTTGTCATTTTGTCATTTCGTCCTTTTGTCTTTTTGTCTTTGTTTTATGGAACGCCTGATATACACAATCATCCTGATTTATTTTGCCCTGGGGGCCATTGCTTTTGCGTGGATCAGCAGAAACAAGCGCAGGGAGAGAAAGCGGGAGATCTGGGCCAAGTTTGGCACCTATTTTCTGATCATTCACGTGTTGTTTGGCAGCATCTATTTCGGGCCGCCTTATTTCAGCGTGGTTGCCCTGTTGCTGGTGGCTGCCGGTTACACGGAGCTCACACGCGTGCATTTGAACCATCCATTAAAAGGCAGCGGTTTTTTCCTGGTTGCCCTGGGGGTATTCACCCTGCTGGCCCTGCCATTTGTATTGTTCAGCTTCATGGCGAAACCCTACCTGTACTTTGTATTTGTGGTGGTATCGGTTTTTGACGCCTTCAGCCAAATCAGCGGCCAGATCATGGGGGGTAAACGTTTGATGCCTTCTGTAAGTCCGAAGAAAACCATTTCAGGTTTTATTGGTGGAACGGCGCTGGCCATAGCAACTGCACTCCTGATGAGGGGCCTGATTGATGCTTCCTGGACACAGGCTTTGCTTTATTCGATTAATATCACTATCTTTGCATTATTAGGGGATCTTTTGGCGTCTTATTTCAAGAGGCAACATAAGATAAAGGACTTTAGCAATTTACTACCCGGTCACGGGGGCTTCCTCGACAGATTTGACAGCCTGATCCCTGGTGGTGCCGCCATGTTCATCATTAACATCATCTCATTATGAGCACCGAGCTTTTATTTACCATCCTCTATACTTTCGCCTTTGGCGCCATTCTTGCCACGGGAGAAATCCTGCACACCCTGCTCAAGGTAAAAACGGAATACACCAGAAAGTTTTCACATAGTGCAGCATCGCTGCTCTCGCTAACTTTTCCGCTCGTCTACAGCTCATATGAATATGTGCTCGTGATGGGGATTCTCTTTTTCTTTGTCCTCCTCATTGCACAGCATAAAGACCTGCTGCGGTCCATCAATGATGTTTCCCGTAAAACTTATGGTGGTGTGCTGTTACCGGTAGCGATCTGCGGCACTTTTGTTATCTCCGTATGGATGAATGACGCCAAGCTGTTTATCATTCCCGTGCTCCTGCTGGGGGTGAGCGATTCTCTTGCCGGTATCACCGGGGTAGCTTTTGGATCAAAGGTCAGGAAGATCATCATCCATAACTTGCGCCTGAATAAGACCTACCTGGGCAGTTCGGTGTTTTTCGTTTCTTCGCTCGCGATATCCATTTACACCTTACATTGGTTTGTTGGGAATTTCAGCACACAGACCATCATGGCTGCCATTTCGGTGGCCCTGGGGGCAGCCATCGTTGAAGCATTCAGCTCCAAAGGCCTTGATAACTTCACGGTTCCCTTCACTGCCCTCGTGTTGTTATCCATGTTTAATGCGGCCTTATGATGAGCGTCAGGATGCTGTTTCAGCCTTATACAGCAGCCAGCAAATGCCATTTACACTTGCGGGTAGAGGCATACAGAATATGTAAAAGCCATTGTATCTGACAGGCCAGCAGCAAACCCTGACAAAAAAATACCAGTTATGCACATACACAAGGGTCAACGCAACGCTTATCATATTTCTCCTGACCTCTTTTCTTATGATGGCCGTTTGCAGTTTGCCAATTACAAAGCCATCCGCGACCTTGTTTACCGGTTCAACAGCCATCGAAGCGCTGAAAAACATATCTTTCCCGGCGAGATGCGCGCTGCATCATTGTTGCAGGAAGCAGCGCTGCTTATCATCAAGGCTTATGAGGGAGAGCTGGGCGAAAAACTTTTTGAAAAAGCCTCAACGCATCTGGAAAATCGCACAGGCAAGGCCATGTTGTATGCTGTTGCTGAGGAGTTTTTTGATCATTTCCCGCCTGTAAGTGTATACATGGGGCAAAAAGGTGCCAGGCAGTATCTGCATGAAATCAGCCAGGGTGAACGACACCTGCATCAGGCCATCCGACATGCCATGATGCTATCACTGGCAAACGAAAATCCAGCAAACAGAAAGCAGCGCATATTGTTTGACAAGGCATACCTCAGCAACCAGCAAGGGTTCGACCAGCTCATGGGTGAGCTGGAGGCATATGTCAGCCAACTGCCTCCTTTCGGACCGGATCAGCAGGACCTCTTCGCTTTCCTGCGTGCGCCCTTCCTTCATGCCCCCGATGATTTTTTTGCACAGTTAGACTACATTCTTACCCATTGGAAAAAATACCTTCCGGCTGATTTTGTCAATAAGATCCTGCAGGGCAAAGACCTGATGAAAGAAGACATCCTTCCGGGCGCTCATGGCGGAGCTTCCCCGACTTTTGCACCGGATTATCTCGGCAAACCCGACAACGAAGGCATGCTTTTGGGCAAATCCGGTTATGATGCCACACAGGATGCAGCCCTCGACTATGCAGAGGCAGAGCGCTTCACCAAAGACATCCACTGGATGCCCAGGGTGGTGCTGATCGCCAAGAACACCTATGTATGGCTCGACCAGCTGTCGAAGGCTTACCAGCGCGATATCCGGCGGCTGGATCAAATCCCCGATGAGGAACTTGACCGGCTGGCTGCAAGGAATTTCAACGGGTTGTGGTTGATCGGACTCTGGGAAAGAAGTGCGGCATCACGTAAGATCAAAAATATGATGGGAAATCCGGATGCCATCTCCTCCGCCTATGCACTTTACGATTACGAGGTGGCACAGGACCTTGGCGGTGATGAGGCTTACCAGGAGCTGAACAGGCGAGCCAAAGCACGTGGCATCCGGCTGGCCTCCGACATGGTGCCTAACCATACCGGGGTGTACTCCAAATGGATCATTGAACACCCGGATTATTTCATACAATCACCATTCCCTCCCTTTCCTAACTATGCCTTTAATGGAGAAAACCTGTCGGAAGACCCCCATGTGGAGATCCGCATCGAAGATGGCTATTACAACAAAACCGATGCTGCCGTAGTATTTCAGCGGGTGGACAAACGATACAATGATGTGCGATACATTTACCACGGCAACGATGGCACCATGATGCCCTGGAACGATACTGCGCAGCTCGACATGCTGAAGGCCGAAGTACGTGAGGCTGTGATGCAGAAGATCTTTCACGTGGCCCGCAGGTTCAGCATCATCCGGTTTGATGCCGCCATGACCCTGGCAAAAAAGCATTTTGCGCGCCTCTGGTACCCAAGACCAGGTACCGGTGGAGACATCCCTTCACGCGCCGAACATGCGATGACCAGGCAAGCCTTTGACAAACTCTTTCCGGAAGAATTCTGGCGCGAGGTGGTCGACCGCATCAACAAGGAACTTCCTGAAACCCTGTTGCTGGCAGAGGCGTTCTGGTTTATGGAAGGCTATTTTGTTCGCACCCTGGGCATGCACCGCGTGTACAACTCCGCCTTCATGCACATGCTGAAAAACGAGGAAAACGAAAAATACCGCGACCTCATCACCAAGACACTGGAGTTTGAACCGGAGATCCTCAAACGCTACGTCAACTTTATGAGCAACCCGGATGAAGAAACGGCGATCCAGCAGTTTGGCACAGGTGATAAATATTTTGGGATCTGTGTGCTGATGAACACCCTACCGGGCCTGCCTATGTTCGCGCACGGCCAGGTTGAAGGGTTCACAGAGAAATATGGTATGGAATATCAGCGGGCCTATTATCATGAAGAACCCAATACGTGGCTCATTGAAAAACACGAAAGGGAAATATTCCCGCTTACGGCAAAACGCTATCTCTTCAGCGAAGTCAGGCACTTCCACATTTATGACTTCCTTGCCGGCGACGGGCATATTAACGAAAATGTCTTTGCCTTCACCAACAGGCACCACCATGAAAAAGCACTGGTCCTATTCAATAACAAGTATGACCGTTGTGAAGGCTGGATCAAGCATTCGGCGCCGCGACTCCCGGATGATGGCGGGTCGAAGACAATGATCACCTCCACCCTGGGTCACGAATTGGGGATAAAAAACGACTCGCGGATGTATTACAAGGTGCGTGAGCAGGTATCCGGCATGGACCATCTGTGGAATGGCAAAGTCATCCATGAAAATGGGCTTCACAGGCAGTTGCAGGGTTTTGAATATCGTGTTTTCCTGGATTTTGAAGAGCTATATGATTCGGATGGTCGCATCCACGAACTCTACACACAGGGTGGTGGCCATGGTTTCCATGACCTGCAGCTTGCCCTTGACCTTCAACGCATGCAACCCTTGCATCAGGCCTTTCAACAAGTGTTTGACATGGAAAGGGTGCACCATTTTATCGAGCAAATAGTCAGGCAAGGCAACCTGGAAAAACAAAACCAGGTTTCAGCGCTTTATCGTGAAGACTATGTTGCCTTTGCAGATAAGCTCGCCGGGAGCGGGCTGACAGGCATAAAAACCGAAAAAGCATTTGCGGAGTTTGCCATGCGCCTGCATAGCATTGCAGAGGGCATCCATTTTCTGAAGCTGGGAGATTCCCGGATACAACAATTGCTGAAACACCTGGGGGCAGACTCAGCAGAAGACCTGCTGTTGCTTTCGCCAGGCCACAGCTATCGGGAAAACAGCCTGATCTTGCTGGCCTTCAATGCCCTAAGTGCGGCAGGCAAGACCAGCCAGGATGCCGATGCGCTGTTTTTTGATCAATTGCTATTCTCCCATGCCCTTGATGGGATACTCAGCCAAACAGGGCACAGCCAGTCAGACCAGGAAAAGTACAAAATCCTCATCCGGATCTTACTTCGTCACGAGGAAAATGTATTCGATTTTCACGACAAGCCTTTGCCTCGCGGTCGGTCAGCCACTACGCTGCGCGATGACCCGGTCATCCGGGAGGAAAAGCAAAAGCTCGGGAAAATAATGCAGGACCCGCTTGTAAAGGAATACCTGGGTGTTAACTTACACGATGGCATTTGGTATTACAGCAAAGAGTCGTTCGAACAGCTTTGCCGCTGGTTTTATGCCATTTCCTCTTTCTCAGTTTTCATGCAAGGAAAAAGAGAAACAAAAGGAAGTGCAAGCACATCATCAAAGACACAAGGCGGGGTTGTACGCCGCGCCATCAAAATGCTTAATGAGGTTACGGAGCTGTCCGACCAGTCGGGCTACCAGCTGGAGACACTGCTGAAAAACCTGCAAGAGAAATAAATCCTAAAGCGGTTCCGTCAGGTCAAAGTCCGCCTGGAAAACCACTTCGCCGTCATAGAGCAGGCGATAAGAATAGGTGGTCATTTCTTCATCCATCACCACGCGCCATTCCCGTCCGAAATAATCTTCCAGCAGTTCACGCGAGTAATCATCCTTGGGGAAGTGCTGTGCATAGGCAGTGCCAGTGCCGTCGGCGTAACCGCCGTACAAGGTTTTCTCTTCAGGCGTGCCGTCAGGATACCTGTGATCATGACGGAAGCGCAGGCGGCCGTCTTCCACGAGAAACATCCAGGTGCGTGAGGTGTCCTCTCCCACGTGGAAAGGGATATGTACCTCATCTTCTTCGCATTTGATTACATGCATCACAAAAGGATCGTCGGCCCAGCTTTCACGACCTTCTGCCAGGTATACTTCCTCACCGGCAAACGATTGGCCGCACAAACTGGCCAGATTATCCATAAACGCACGTTCTTCCGGGGTCAATCCGCCCTGTTCCAGCCGATCTGCCTCATGGGCCTCCATCTGAACCTGCTCTTCACGCTCACCTCGTTGTTCGGGAGCCTGTCCGCAGGCAAAAAATACCACTGCCATCGCAGCAATCAAAAAATGCTTGTACATCGTTGTTTGTTTAAGTGAATAACTGATTACGCTGCAAAAATGAAAAAAATATCCGTTCGGGACAAAAATAATTTAAAAACAAGCATTCAATGCTGTAACTTTTTGAAGCAACACCACGTCATAGTATCGAAAACGCATCAAATTACTGACTTTTCGTTCTTTTTACTTTTTGACAACATGTAAACACATATAAACGACCAAAACATTCTGCATCCATAAAAACAAGAACCATTAAATCTTTATTATCATGAAAACAAGCACTTTTTTAACACTCATCATTACATTATTCCTTTGCTTACCTGCATGGGCAGCCTCGGAAATTATTATTGAGCAAAGAGCAGTCACGGATTTTACCGGGGTGGAAGTTACCGGTGTTTTCGAGGTTTATGTAACACAGGGCGACACCTATGCGCTAGAGGTTGAGGCCCCTGAATCCCACCTGCAGTACATCGAAACCGTGGTTGAAGACCAGGTGTTGTACATCAATTATTCGAGGCGTGCACGAAACCTCCGTGATCTTACCGTACGCATCACCGCGCCGGATTTTTCCTACCTGAATGCCGGCGGCGCCTCTTCCATGCAGAGCACCAAAAAGATTGAGGTACCCGCATTGCGCCTGAAGGTATCGGGAGCCTCCGACATGGAGCTCTCACTGAAGACGGATCAGCTGACCACCGGCATCAGTGGTGCCAGCAGCATCAAGCTCTCGGGCAAAGCCACCAGGCACGACCTCCAGGTAAGCGGTGTATCCAGGGTAAGGGCTTATGACCTGGAAACCCTTGTAACGGAGGCCACATCATCAGGCACATCAAACGTGCGCATTAGGGTTACCGAAAGACTGGAGGCCAGGGCCAGTGGCACCTCTTCCATCATCGTGCGCGGGAACCCCCCGGTGGCTAACTATAGTACATCGGGCACCGCCAGTGTGCGGGGAGTGCAAAATGCAGACCGGCCAAATGGGTATAATGAACAGCAAGACAATGACACACTGGTTATGCGGCTGGGTGAAAGAGAAGTCGTCATTACCGAAGGCGAGCGCCCTGTGGTGAGAAGAAGTCCACACACCAGCTGGCGAAACAATTGGAGCGGGCTATATCTTGGCCTCAACGGCTACTTTGGTGACAATAACAGCATCAGTCTTCCGGATGAAACCCGGTTCATGGACCTTGACTATAACAAGTCGCTGCAGGTAAACCTGAACTTTTTCCATCAGAACCATGTGCTGGCACGCGGCGACAACAAACTGTTCGGCCTTGTGAGCGGGCTTGGCATCCAATGGACAAACTACCATTTATCAAACGACATCATCCTGCAGCATGACCATGATGGCCTTGAATGGCAAGCGGCTGATTTCGACCTGCGTACAAACAGGCTTAGGGTCTTCCAGCTGAATGTGCCTTTGATGATGGAGTTGCAGATACAAGATCCAAACACATGGAGTCGTTTCTATTTTTCTGCCGGCATACAGGCAGGTTTCAGGCTGAGAAGCCATACCAAGGTGGAGTATCGTGATGAAAATGGCAGCAAACAGACCGATCGTGCACGCGATGATTTTCACCTTGTACCCATCCGCATGGATGCCATCGGCCAGATCGGCTGGGGACGCCTCAACTTTTTTGCCACCTACGCCCTCAACTCCATGTTCAAGGATGAGAGGGGACCGGAACTTAGCCCGTTCAGCATTGGGATTCGCCTGATTGGCGGATAATGTTTTTGCAGTTTTTTATTGTTGGTTTGGAGCAGCCGGCACGGTGCCGGCTGCTTTTTTTTCTTGCAAAAAATAAAAGTATGTATTTTTGTAAAAACGGCTATAGATATGTCAGGACACAGCAAATGGTCAACAATCAAGCGCAAGAAAGGCGCCCTGGACGCCAGGCGTTCGAAGATCTTTTCCAGGGTAATCAAGGAAATCAACGTGGCAGTAAAGGAAGGCGGCAACGACCCGGAGGGCAACCCGCGGCTGCGTCTGGCCATTGCCAACGCCAAGGGGGTAAACATGCCCAAGGACAACATCCAGCGGGCGATCTCCAAGGCTGGCGACAAGAATGCAGCTGACTTCCAGGAGGTCACCTACGAAGCATACGGAAACCATGGCGTGGCCATTTACATTGAATGCCTTACCGACAACCTTCAGCGCACCGTATCCGCTGTCCGTTCCATTTTAAACAAACACGAAGGCAAGTTGGAAACCAAGGGTGCACTGAGCTTTCTTTTTGACCGGAAAGGGGTGTTCACCATTCCGGAAAAGGTTGTGAAAGAGAAGGGCATGGAAGAAGATGATTTCCTGATGGAGGTCATCGATGCCGGGGCGGAAGAAGCCGAAAACGAAGAGGGCTTTTACACCATATATACGGCCATGGAGGACTTCGGCAGCATGATGAAAAAGCTGGAAGAAATGGACGTGGAGGCTGAAAACGCCGAGCTGCAGCGAATTCCGAAAACAACCGTTAAACTCGACAAGGAGGCGGCACAGAAGATCCTGAAAATGATTGACGCCCTGGAAGATGAGGATGACATCCAGAACGTGTTTCACAACATGGAACTCACCGAAGAGCTCATGGCATCCATGTAGGACTGCCCAGACAGGGATTAGCAGCAGCCAGCGCACCGGTGACTTCCTGCAACAGGAAAGGGACTATCCCAAAACATCACCCCATTAAATAAAACCCGGCATCATTCCATGAAATCATCCCGGGATATCATCCCACCAGAATATGCCATCAAACCTCCCGAAAGTGATCTGTTCGTTCTACTTATCATAAAGTGCTATCATCCCACCACCATATCCTAACAGACCCTGCTCAGGCATTATCATCAGCAAACCATTCTGCATAAGAAGTTGTTGTTTCATGGAGCCGCAGGGAGTGAAGAGAAACACCTGCCGGTAATGCCGCCCTGATCTTTCGTGCAAAGTCGTGGATCATATTTTCACAGGTTGGCTGATAAGGCACGGCCACCACCTTTCCAAGCAGATCCGATTGCTTCATCATCTCCTTGTGCGGTGAGTGGGCATTGACCATCAGGGCGTGATCCAACGGATGAACAATCAACTCATGCACGATTTGCTTAAGCACACCAAAATCCATCACCATACCATATTTTGGATCTGCAGTGTCCTCCACAGGACGCCCTTTAACCGTAACATAAAGCAGGTAACTGTGTCCGTGAATGTTTTTACACGGACCATCATAATTGTATAGTGCGTGCGCAGCTTCGAAACGAAACTGTTTGGTCAGGCGTACCACGGGTGTGTTGTGCATAAGCATGTATTAGTTTGGAATGACAAAAAGATGAAAAGACAAAATGTCTAAAAGTCGAAAGCTTTTCCGTTAGCTGTTGGCTATTGGCTATTAGCTTTTGGCAAACAGAGCAGGTGAATCAAAACAATCCGCAAAACTTTCTCGCCAATAGCCAAAAGCTAAAAGCCAACAGCCTTAGTGCTTCTCCGAAATCAGTACTTAATGGTGTACGTATAAACGACCGGCTTTTTATCCTGCTTTGAAGCCTCTTTGGTTTCCACTTGCTTACCGGCGGCTTTCTTTGCCGCATCCGCCGGCTTATAGGTCATGGATATCTTTTGTTTCTTTTGCTTTTTGATCCTGAAAGGAATTTTGATCTTGTTGTTGGTAGTCACACGTACCCCCCGGTTTTTTACCGACTGGTATCGCAACATGCTTACCAGCCGGATGGCTTCTTCGTCGCAGCCATGGCCGATTCCCTTATGTATCTCGGGTTGTATGACCTCACCTTTTCCCGTTACCTTAAACTTCACGATGACATCCCCCTCCACGCCCTTTTCCAGCGCTTCTTCCGGATACTCCAGGTTGTCCTTTATGAACTCCTTAAGCAACTCACGCCCCCCGTCGAGGTGCGGCAGTTTCAGGAATTTCTTCT
>PWNO01000189.1 GCA_003557765.1 Bacteroidales bacterium | reverse complement strand
TGTAGTATACCGACCAGGTGAGCGACACCAGCATGAATGCTGCGATCATGATCAGCAGAATACCCAGAAACTTGACGATAACCTTGATATTGATCCCTTTTCGAGCAACCATGTCGTCAAATTATGCGTGATGTGCAAAGATAGGTTATTTTGGTGCTTCGCCCGTTTATTTCAGGACTTCAAACTGTTTCATCTTGCCTTTAAGTGCCTTGCAGATGGTGTCCAGCTGGGAGCTCTCACGCAGGTTGAAGGTGATCGTTACCAGCACATATCCTACTGGTACGGTGGTGATGGATCGTTCGTGAGAAATGTCGTTGATGCTGGCACGTAGTTTTTCCAGGATGGTGATGATGGATTTGAGCTCGCCGGCCACATCCGGGATCAGCACTGCAATGCGCGCCCTGAGTCCTTCTTCCATCATGCCCTTCTCCAGGATCTGTTCCAGCAGGCCCATGTTGATGTTGCCGCCGCTGATCACGGGCACTACCTTTCTGCCGCGGACATCATTTTTGCCGTTGAGCAGGGCTGCAATGGCCGCCACACCCGCAGGCTCTGCAAGGATCTTGGCCCGCTGCAATAACAGGTAGGCTGCGTGGGCAATCTCCGAATCGTTGACCACCCAAATGTCATCCACATATTTACGAATGGCCTCAAAAGTCAGCTTACCGGGCTGCTTGACTGCAATCCCGTCGGCAATGGTTTGCATGTGGGAAAGTTTCTCCGGCTTCCCCTTTTTCAGTGAGTTCAGGACCGATTGTGCGCCTTCGGCTTCCACGCCGATGATGCGGATCCTGGGATTCATTTCCTTGAGTGCGATGGCAATACCGGAGATCATCCCACCACCTCCAATGGGCACCAGCACATCCTGGATGGCGTCGTTTTCCTGGAAGATCTCCAGTCCGATTGTGCCCTGTCCCGAAATGATGTGGGGGTCGTCGAAGGCGTGGACAATGATGGCACCGGTTTTCTCTGCGAATCGGCTGGCCGCTGCCATTGCATCATCAAATGTATCACCCTCAAGTACGACATCCGCACCATAGTTTTTTGTGGCAATGACCTTGAGTGGTGGTGTGAACACCGGCATGAACACGGTGGCTTTGGCGCCAAGCATCCTGGCAGCAAAGGCTACGCCCTGTGCATGGTTGCCGGCCGAAGCGCATACTACCCCGCTTTGCAGCGCTTCATCCTGCTGCAAGGCATGCAGTTTATTGTAAGCGCCACGTACCTTGAATGACCCTGTCGACTGCAGGTTCTCCAGCTTCATGTACACATCCGCACCAGAGAACGCACTGAAGGACTTGCTGTGCTCCAGTGTCGTCTGCTTGACGACCCCTCTCAGCACGCGCTGCGCATGAATGATATCAGAATATTCCGGAAGTTTTGCCATGCTGCAAAAGTAATCTTTTTTGCAGACCAATCATGGGCAATTGCATGTGATATTCCAGGCTGAAATGGGCTTTGTTGAATATCCTTTTGTATACATGCAAGTCGAGCGGCCTGGAAGGATAAGACTTTTGCCATATCCTGATATATCCTGGTAAGATAATGTTTGAAATAACGTAAAAAAAACATACATTTGTTCACATACAATCTGTATAATGGAACGCAATGAAGAGGAATAGGGGTTTTACATCGTTTTTTAGACAAAAGCAAGATGCGGTGGACATGCTTATCAATCCCTTTACTCTCTCTTTTGGCAAAAGGCTGGAGAAGGATTTTCTCAATAAATATTTTTATGATTCGCTTTGGCAGTTTCGTTCAGCACTTGTTTTGGTAGGTGTTTTATATGGGGTTTTTGGATTATTGGATGGTTTGATTATCAAAGAATACAGAGACGTATTTCTGATTATCCGCTTTGGCGTTGTTATTCCTTTGCTGCTGGCTATTTACGTATCTTCTTTCTTTTCTTTTTTTAAAAGGGTCTGGCAGATATTATTGGTCTTTGCTTTCCTGGTGGCCGGGTTGGGTATTACGGTTATGCTGGTGCTGGCACCAGAAAATTATGCATACTACGGGGGGATGATGCTGGTGTTTTTTGCCGGCTACTTTTTTATCAAACTGCGTTTTTTCTATGCAACCATTGCAGGGTGGGTTACCCTCATTTTTTACAACCTCGGTGCCATATTTTTTTCAGATGCCCCATCAGAGCTGATCATCAACAATAACTTTTTCTATCTGGCCGCAAATATTATTGGCATGTTTGCCTCTTACCGCATTGAATATTTTACCAGGCGCGATTATTTTCAAAAAAAGCAATTAGATATACGCAAGCTGGAGATTGAGGAAGTGAATAAGAACCTGGAGCAGAAAGTCAAAAAGCGTACAGAAGAATTGAGGGCAGCAAAAGAGCGTGCAGAGCAATCGGATAAGCTGAAGTCGGCTTTCCTTGCCAACATGAGTCATGAGATTCGCACACCCATGAATGGCATCCTGGGTTTTGCCCAATTGCTCCGGCAAACAGATGATCCGGATGAACAGAAAGAGTTTTTGGATATTATTGATGAAAACGGACAGCATCTCCTTTCGCTGATCAATGATATCATTGATCTGTCCAAAATTGAGACAGGTATGTTGAAGGTTGACAACAGTGAGTTCTCTGTGAACGAGCTGTTGCGAGAGGTATATGATTTTTTTGGCAATGAAGACAAGGTGAAGGCGGAAAGACTGGAGTTAAAGCTAAGAACCGCGCTGGGGAGCAAAGAAGATTTTATTATTGCTGACCGTACCCGTCTCAAGCAGATCCTGATTAACCTGGTAAGCAATGCCATCAAATTCACCCATGAAGGTGGTGTAGAGGTCGGCTATACCGTTTTTGAGGATGATCTGTTGTTTTTTGTTGAAGATACCGGTGTCGGCATAGAAGAAGAAAAACGCGGAGTGATATTTGATCGATTCATGCAGATTACGGTAAATCACCATCCCACACATCACGGATCCGGGCTTGGATTAGCCATATCCAAGGCGTTTGTGCAGCTAATGGGTGGGCAAATCTGGGTAGACAGCGTTCCTGGCGACGGTTCCGTTTTTTATTTTACATTGCCTTTTCAGAAAGGCGCAAAATCTGATTATACACTTAACAAAAAGGGTCATAAAGACATGAATTACAACTGGCAAGATAAGGTAATCCTGATTGCAGAAGATGTGACTACCAACTATCTTTTGATCAAGACCGCATTAAAGAAAACAGGCGTACAATTGGTTTGGGTTAAAAATGGACAGGAAGCGGTAGATACATTAAAAAACCGGGATGACATCGATTTGGTTTTGATGGATTTGCGTATGCCTGTGAAAGATGGATATGAAGCTACGCGTGAAATCCGTAAAATCCATCCCAACCTGCCTGTGATTGCACAAACATCGTATGCGATGGTTGAGGACCGCCAGTTAAGTATCGATGCAGGATGCTCCGATTACATTGCCAAGCCGTTTAACCTTCAGGATATGTTGGAAAAAATCTCCAGGTTTATCTGACGTTTTTTGTACCTTCATTGACTTGTTACCCTATGGAAAAACTGCCCCTAAGCCAGATTTCCCTGCTGTTTGTTGAAGACAATAAAGGCACACGTGGTTATTATGAGAAGCTGCTCAGAGAATACCCCCGTGCTCTTTTCCTTGCCGAAAATGGGTTGGAAGGGGTCGAGATATTTAAAAAGCATCAGCCCGACCTCATCATTACCGATATCTCCATGCCAATCATGCATGGCCTGGATATGATCCGAGAAATAAAAGGAATATCTGATGATGTGCAGGTGATTGTCATGTCGGCCTACAGCCTGAAAGAATATTTCCTTGAGGCAATTGATCTGGGAGTAAACGGCTACCTTGTCAAACCGGTTGACCCGGAGAAACTGTTCAGTTTGCTACATGAGCTGGCAAGCAATATTATATTGAAAAAATCTCTTGCTGAAAAAGAAATTAAAAGACGGGTCGCTGAAAAAAACCTGAAACGATCGCTTGATGAAAAAGACGTCTTACTGCGTGAAGTTCATCACCGTGTGAAGAACAACATGCAAATTATTTCAAGCATACTGAAAATGCAGGAAAGACTAATTGAGGATGTGAAACTGCAAACGGTACTTGCTGAAAGCAGAAACAGGATTCGCTCCATGGCTTTGATTCATGAAAACCTTTATCAAAACGAAAACCTTGCCAATATCCAGTTTCCGAATTATGTAAAAAGCCTGGCAAGCAATATTGCCAGGACGTATCATGACCAACAGCATCGTATTTCTTTCGAATATGATATTGCGGATGTGTTTTTACCTTTAGATGTTGGGATTCCTTGTGGTCTAATAATTAATGAGTTGATATCCAACTCTTTTAAGCATGCATTCCCGGAATCTGCCAAAGGGTTAATCCGAATATCCCTTAAAAAGCACCTGGAGCAGCAGTTTGTTTTGCAGGTGGCAGATAACGGAATTGGCATGGACCCTGACTTTAAGCCTGAAAATTCACGTTCGCTGGGGATGCGCATCGTACACAAGCTTGCAGAGCAAATTGATGCGGAACTCTCTTATGATTATTCTAATGGAACCCTTTATGAACTTCGTTTTAACAAATAACAAAGACCTGATTTTATGGAAAAGCTAAATATTTTGGTAGTGGAGGATGAATTTCTGGTGGCTGCTGATATTGAAGAAAGCTTGCTGAGCCTGGGATATACTGTACAAAACACCATCGCAAAAGGGCAGGATGCCATTGCTGAAGTGGACAAAAAACTTCCGGACCTGATCCTGATGGACATCGCTTTGAAAGGCGAAATGACAGGGATAGAGGCTGCCAATATTATCAGGAAAAAACACGATGTCCCGGTTATCTTCCTTACTGCCAACGCAGATGTTTCTACCATTGAGAAAGCTAAGATCTCCCTGCCTTATGGTTATATCATCAAACCCTTCTCAGAAAAAGAACTGCAGACCAACATTGAGATTGCCCGATATAAATTCGAAAACGACATTCAGTCAAAAATTGAAAGCGACCAGTTTAATGCTTTCTTCAAATCAAACCAGAAAGTGAAAAGCCAGGTGATTGTTGAGGGGGAAAAAGGTCTGGAAAAGATCATACTGCCCAATGTGTATTTTGTAGAACAACGTGGAGAGGAAACAATGGTGCACCTTCGTGACGAAGTCATCAGTGTAAAAGAAACCCTGGATGAGATGGAAAGAAAACTGCCGGAAAATGCATTTGTCCGTGTAAGCAAAGCCCACATTATTAACCTGGATAAAGTGTTTATTGCCAAATATCCTGAACTGATCATGGCAGATAAAATGACTGTGATCACAGTAGAAGATGAATACAGGGATCTCCTGGAGGCCTTGCTAAGCAAATAGATCATACACTTACATACTTTTTTTGTTATATGGACTTAAACGCTTCCGGTGGATCAATCATTAGCATTACAGATGATATATTAGATAATAACGGCCCTGAATATGAGGACTTTGACAGGGTCATGGAGTTGATAGATCAATTGCCAGCAGGTGACGTAGAGCTGTTCCGTCAGGCGATGCAACCTATTCTCCATCGGGGAACCATTATTGGCTTTTCATATACCAAGCCCTTTGGCTACAACGGTGATTTTTTTATCATCGAAAAGATATATCAGCGATATGTCAGCGATGATCCCCGTTATGAAAAATGGGACAGGTTTTTTCACCGCTTGCCCGCAGCCATAGCCGTTGTAAACAGAAAGGTGTTGGCAGTAAAAATGCTTAAACAACTTCAGGATGAGGCGAAGGGAAAGAAAAAACATGTGCTGATCCTTGGCAGTGGCCCGGTTACCGAAGTAAATGAATACCTGAACGATACTCCCGTGAATACCCTTCTGTTTGATCTGATTGACCTGGATCAGCGTGCCATTGATTATGCACAGCAGAAAAATAAAGCCTATCTTGATTGCCTGAATTTCGCAAATAAAAACGTCATTCGTTTTACACCCGAAAAACAATATGATCTCATCTGGAGTGCAGGCTTGTTTGATTATTTCAAGGACAAACATTTTGTTTTCCTGCTCAAACGATATTACGAATACATCGCACCGGGCGGGAAAATGGTCATTGGAAACTTTAGTACGGAGAACCCTTCAAAAAAGATCATGGAAGTTCTTGGCGATTGGTTTTTATACCATCGCTCGGAAGAGGAACTGCGGCAGTTTGCCTCACGCGCGGGCATTGACCCCGACCTTGTGGACGTGATCAGCGAGCCCCTGGGCATCAATCTCTTTTTGAAAGTGAAAAAACCCGTTTAAGCTTCGAATAAGCACTCTTAAAAGTACTTGCAAAAAGCAATAAACTGAGCCATGTCAACCAATATTTTCGCACACCAAGATGATTACGGCATGGCGAGCTCTATGTGAACGGGTTAATCAAAATGTTGACACATACAATTGCGTTTATACCAGCAATTGTTCTTATTGCCACCATATCAAACATATACGACAATTTTATTGCTATTTGTGAATAATATAGGCTAAAGAAAACGCTGGGTGTGTTTCCTGCGAAATATTTTTTATTTTTAACCCATAAGTAACATTCATCCACTAAAAATATATCTACATGAAGCATCTATATTCTATAATGGCAAATTCGTTGCAAGGATTCATGCAGGCGGCAATTTTTTTCTTCATCATTTTTTTTTGCTTCTTAACACCTGCTCTGGCTGAGGAGGAGCCGCTGACAGATCAGCTTGTTTCTGCGGTGCAGCACGATGCATTTACGCTGAATGCCATCTTTCAGGCGGGCCTGAACTATTCCTTTGACGATGACAACTTCCATGGTGGCAGGAGCTTCGAAGCCGCGAATGCACGATTGAGTATACGTGGCTTGCTTGACGGAAGGTTTTTCTACCGGGTGCATGTCAACATGGTAAGGGAACCCAACCTGCTCGACCTGTTTATCGGCTACCAGCACAGCGACGCCTTCCGTCTTACCGCAGGGGCACAAAAACCCCGGCAGTCGGCAGATTTTATTCCCAACCCGGGGGAGACCGACTTTGCCCGCAGGGCGCGAATAACAGGTCAACTGGTTCAGTCGCGGGAGATCGGCGTGTCTGCTGATG
Source organism: Bacteroidales bacterium (assembly GCA_003557765.1). Next base: position 6,308 of record PWNO01000189.1, on the reverse strand, counting down.
GGAATATCGGTGAAATCTATTATTACGCCGGACTTTTTAACGGCAGCAGGTTGCAGAACAACACCAACAACAAGTTTTACGGCATCGGCCGGCTGCAGTATACACTTGAAGCGCAGGTGCCGGGGTCTTTGCAGCTCGCGGTGCAGGGTTCGCATGGCGAGTCAGAAGGTATTCGTAGTGGCAATGCAGGACCCATCCTTGATGGCGAACGGACCATATTTGGCGCAGATATGCGTTGGGAAGCGGATCCCTTCCTGCTGGCAGCAGAATACATGACCGGCGACCTGGAAACGCAAATGATGCCTGATGCTAAGGAAACCATCAGCGGTTTTTATCTTACCGGCGGATACTGGATCCGGGACAACACGATCGTATCAGGCCGTTATCAGTCCTGGGGTTACGATGAGGCCGACTGGCGAGACAACCAGCTTACCTTTGGTGTTCTCCACCTGTTTACCACCGTCACCAGCCTCATGCTCAACTTCGATGCCTATCTGCCTGATGAAAGGGATCACATGTACGGAGCTTCCGTATACCTGCAGGTGATGTTTTAACCGGGTCATTGCCGGTGGTGTCAGCGATGGATTATCTCATTAGCTGCCATCAATAAGCCACCTTGCCAGGTCTTTGCCCAGGTGTTTTTCCATGATGTGCCTGTATCTCTCTGAGCTGGTCAGGCCTCCATTGTGTTCGAAATATTGCCTGATCACGTTGTCCCAGGTCGTGCCCAGGGGCATCACATAGCCGAACTGCTCTGCGGAATCGTCTCCAATGGGGTGCCGTTTGATGGGCGCACCCCTGTTGGCAGCACGCACGTAATTGTAAAGATCGATGTAAGCGAAATAGCTTTCATTGGCACCCACACGTTCCACGATTTCATCATTGGTGGCGGCAAAATGTATTGCAGTGTTGGGGAAGTGGTTTTTCACCAGATATTCCAGCCGTTCCTCGTGCAGCGTGCCTTCAAAAGCCAGGGCCTTCATCCCTTCGAATGCGGAGCTCAGCTCATCAAAACTTTTTAATTCCGGCGCATCCCGGTGTGTGATCAGGGAGGCGATGTTGTTCATGTAGGGCGGACTGAAAACCAGTTCGTTTTTCCGTTCTTCCGTGATGGTGACATTCCCAAACCCAATTAAGCCGTCACCCCCATCCGCAACGCGCCTGTAAAACACGCGCCAGTCTTCCTCTTTTTCAAATTCCACCTCCAGGTCTACACCGTGCGCGTCGCATACAAATGCAGTGAAATCCCTGATTAACTCCACGGTCACCCCGGTCAGTCTGCCCTCATCATCGCGGTAAGCAAATCCTTCTGCCGGCACATATAGCGCTTTTAGTGTTCCATACCCCTGGTTTAGCACTTCAGCCCAGGGATCTCCTTTGTCGCCAGGAGAAAGGTCATCTGCACATGCATTAAGCAGGGCAATTGTGGCGATGGTCACCATAACAAATGTTGTCATGAATGCACGGGTATAATGGTTTTGTTGCATTATGGCGGGAGTTTGTATAAAATGAGGAATGGGAACTATTTTTTTATGATCTTCAATACCCTGACAGCATCATCTGTTCCGGTCATTATTAAAAAATATACCCCTGATGGGAATGACCCCGTGTTGATAACTTTTTCATCCATGCCGGCCATTTCTTTTACCAAAACAGGCTGACCAAAAAGATTATGCAGTGAAATGCTTTTTAAGCCAGAGGCATTACTTATGGTGAGTGTGTTATTGAAAGGGTTTGGATACACATTTACTTTTTCAGCAAGTGGTTCAAGACCTGTTTCACTAAATCCTTCAGTGACCTCCATCGTCAGTGGGATGATCAAGCTTACATCATCTGATGCTTCTGCATTATGGTCAATGATAATCTTTGCGTGATAAGTGCCTTCTGGCAGACCAGAGGCATCAAAGCGAACAGTCACGTCTTTTTCCTGTTTGGGCAAAACTGTTCCTGATTGAGGAGTCAGGAAAAACTTCCAGGATGCATCTGGCACCAGGTCCAGCAGCCAAACCACATCATTTTGCGACATTCCGAGGAAGGTCCATTTCCCTGGTATGACCTGATTTGAAATGGTGAGTCCTCCTGATAATCTTGTTGGGCCAGGGATGCCTGTTGTGGCTACATCAAAGCTTTCAATGGCTTGTCCTGTGGTCAGATCAATTTGGGTAAGTATCTGCCTTGACGTGCCGGTTGGCTGTGTATAGGCCCATAGAGACGGATGTTCTCCTGAAACATTTTCCCAGGCTAAACCAGAAACGCTGACAACGCTTGTGTTTAGGGTCTGCATGATGTTGCCAGCCCTGTTTATTAGCCTGATCGGGCCTGACCAGCCACTGGCGACCCAAAAGCCATCATGATCTGCATCATATGCAATGCTTCGCACCTCAGATGGTGCTGGGATCGTTCCGACCAATGATTGATCAGAAAAGTCCATTTGATATATGGTATTCGAATTTGGCGATCCGTAAAAATAGGTCCCGTCATAGACCAGATCCCGAATCTCACCTGCTCCCTCAATGGAAAACTCACCCAGATAAGTCCCATCCATTGCATATTTAAAAAATTTGTTTCCATTCCAATTTGTTGAATAAATATGGTTGCCATCGGTTGCTGTCCCATATTCAGCTCCATCACCCTTTGCCGGAAAGTAGTCAAGCAGATCAAAGTGAAGCTCATCAAACCGAAGCGATGTTTTGGCAGGGTCATGGGCAGGGGCCTCGTCCATTGAAAAATTGCCAGAAACCCTGTTCCGGGCTTTTTTCGATACAAAAATGTCGCCTTTTTGTTGGTTTGATGGCCATAAGATCGCCCTCCATTCAAGTGAGCCATACGCTGACGGGTTTGCAATATTCAGCTGCTTTTCCACCACAGGGATTTGCTCCATGGTGTGTTGCATGGACAATGGAGAAACGGCAATGTCCGGATCGCCCAGACCTGCGGTAGCATTGTCTGATAATCCGCTTGAATAAGTGTCAGCGTCATCAAAGGAGTAGATCTTGTAATAATAAGAAGCATGTGCGTCCAGGTCAGTGTGTGCAAATGATGTGCTGTCTCCTCTGTAAAGCACAGTACCACCTCCGGGAATGACCTCACCTGCGCTGTAACCCTGGCCATTTTCCGGCTCTCCGAATATGCCATCTGATGACCAAACAAGCATCACATCATCATTATCATTGTTCTTTGTCCAGTTCAGTATGATCAGGTCGTCTCCAATGGCCTCGGCAGAAAAGGTCTGTACATCTGCCACAGCCGACATTTCCATGTTGCCTGTCACAACAAGTGAAAAATCCTGGCTGCCGTTGGCCAGAATTCCCTTATGGCTGATGCTGATCTCAAATATTTCATCATAATCGGGGTCTTCTACGTGCACCATCTCTATGTTGTCCCGGAAGTTGTCTCCTGTTGTAGCTGCCAGTGAAGGGTTCTGCGGGTCAAGAATATATGGCTTATGCGTGGTGTTGGGATTGTGGAGGCGCATGTCAAGGTCATTGACAAGGATGAGGTCGGTTGGGTTAAGAGATGTCGGTGGCACAGTTCCCGGCGGGTCTGTCCACACAATGGTGGCACGCAGTGCCTCATGCCCTCTGGCTCTGACGGGGATGGTGATTTCATCGCCATTTTGCAGTGTTAACTCCTGAATGTGCACATTGTTTGTGGGGTCGTTTTTGCTCATGATGCCTATTGCCTGCTCCACGTCCATGAGTCCCCATCCATAACGATAGTCAGGTCCGGGTGCGCCGCTTATCATGTCATCTGCACTATGCAGCAACAACCCCTTCACGGTTGATGACAATAGCAGCTCGCCGGGATTCAGGTTTTCCTGGTGTTGTGAAATTAAACCCACTGCCCCCGCGACCATGGGGGCCGACATGGATGTGCCGGTTAAATAGGCATATTCATCGTTTTCTTCACTGATGGGGGAATACACGTATACACTTTTAGCTACAATGTCCGGCTTGATTCGTCCATCGTCAGTAGGTCCCCAGGAGCTGCCTGAATAACCAAACGTATACATGTCCTTGTTGGCCCGTACGCCACCCACCACCATATTGTTTTTGGATGTGCTTCTTGGAGGCAGGCAATCATATCCATCCGCCCCACCGTCATAATCCCTTATCGCCGTGCTTGTCATCCAGTTGTTATTTGCATCCCGCACGAAGTGTTCTCTGCCCGTTTCATTTGGCCCTCTTCCCCTGTCATTGCCTGCTGACTTTACAATTAAATAATGCGGGGCATGATAAGCGATTTCATCCCACTCACGGGAGATGCTGGTGTAAAAGCCAAAACGATAATCTTCTGTCGCACTGATGGAGGTGTTGCCAAACCAATGCCAGCCGCTGGCCCCCGAAAAATTCCCATGTCGCCACCCTGTTACCGGACCATAGGAGTGGTTCGATACTTTCAGGCCTTCTGCAGCAGCAGTGGCCATCTCTGACTGGGCGTCGCTGTGGTCATATGCGTCCAGGTGTGCTTCAAATGAGATGCCTTTGGCCTCTTCTACGATGCCGGCGGCAATCATGGTGCCACCGACATGGGAGGCATGGTCGGTCACATTTGTAGCTCCATCTCTGATGGTAACCCTGGAAGCCTCCTGATCCATAAACTCATTGTGGCTGGTCTTGGGCACGCCACCCTCCCAGATGCCAAGCGTCTGACCTGCTCCTGTAAGGTCAAGGTTTGCAGACCCACCGGGATGTACCTTATCTGCATTGACCAGGGCTGCTCCTTCCGCGTTGTCAGGCCCATAATAAATCAGTAAACCGTCCTCTCCGATGCCAGCGAGTTGATAAATCTGTCCTTCTTCTGTTTCGATGCGAGCACTAAGCCCCAGCGAATCTGCTATGCGAATGGCTTTCGAATAATTAAATTCATGTGATCTGCGCAATTCTTCTGCCAGCCTTAGCAGGTTTTCAGTTTCCTCTGCCGTTTGGGAGATTGCGGCAAAGGAGATCAGGATGGTTAGGAAGCAAATGGCAATTTTGTGCATAATGGTTTTTGTTAAGATATGTAAATTGTGACAAATGTATGGAAAACCCATAAACCATTTCTGGTTTTTTTTGGGTCTACTGAGGTTATTTGCCAATTTTTACTCTTTTTTTGTCAAGACAAACCCTTGTTGTCGTTGTTTTTCAAACATGATTATTCAACATGCACTATAAAAAAGTGTAATTTTGTATTTTTAAACAACGCTGAAAAACCTATGACAATAAAGCATTATCCCAATAGCCTGCCCGTGCTGCTGATCAGCCTGCTGTTCATCTTATCTGCTTGCCTCGCATTTGATGATATTGAAGAAGAAGAGGTGTCCCAGGAGGAAAACCTCGAAGAGTTGATGCTGTTTAACCAGTATGCCATTTCGTATTGGCGCGGCATCGATACAGGTCGTTATCAACTGCAGTGGTCACAACATTTAAGTGGCATAAACGGGCGTTACTTTACGCTCGACAGGTATGGAATGCAAAATTTCCATAGTGACGAGATCTGGTTTTTTTATTACCAAAACATATATCCCAATTTGCAGGACATGATATCCATAGCCACGGATTTGGATGCAATGGCTTACCGTGGCATAGCCAACATTCTGCAGGCCTACAGTCTTGGCTTTATGACAGACACCTGGGGTGATATGCCACACAATTACGCGGTGGAATATTTCACGTCGCCCTATACTCCGGTTTATGATGAACAGGACGACATCTATTTCACCATCCTGGATTTGCTGGATCAGGGCATCTTCGATCTGCAGGCTGCCGCAGGGGGTGATGCCTTAATGCCTGGTGCAAAGGAGGACCCCATATATGGTGGTGATCTGGACAAGTGGGAACGTGCTGCCAACGTGATCAGGCTCCGGCATCTCCTCAGGCTGGGCAATGAGGCAGATGACTACAATATGGCCATGGCGCATATGACAAGCAACACCTTGTTTACAGGCATAGAGGATAGTATGTTATATCCTTATGATGAGGCGTTTAACCAGGTAAACCCACATTATCTCTTTCAGGGTGTGACACGGGCAGGTGCCTTTTTCGTAAACATGCTGGTTGCGCATGATGATCCACGCCTGCCGCATTTCCTCACCACCAATTATGATGGCGAATATTCGGGTGCTGCGCCCGGGTCTGCAAATCATGGCGCCTCATCACCCGGACCTGCGGTAGCTTCCAGAACCAGCCCGACAACCCTGATATGCTATGCAGAACAAAAGTTCATTGAAGCAGAACTGTATTGGCGCTCAGGCCAGCAGGAGCTCGCCGATGAAGCCTATGAAGAGGCGGTCATCGCATCATTGCGCAGCTTCGACATCGAAGACC
>PWNO01000055.1 GCA_003557765.1 Bacteroidales bacterium | reverse complement strand
TCACATTCACCTTTGTGGACGAGGCCACCAACCGCCTTTTTATGGTTGACGGCTGGGTGTTTGCCCCGGGTTACCTGAAAAGGGATTACATGCGACAGGTGGAAGCGATTATGTGGTCGCTGAAGTTTCCGGGACAACCCGAGCTATGAAAGTCCACTTCCGGATGATATAAAAAACAATATGACAGCGATACGCCAGGCATACAAAATGAACTTGCCGTCATAATCTTTTGAAAAGGCACGTTTAGCCTGCAACATTAAAGCAAAAAAGCGCATTTTATGTTTAAAATATTTACACTGGCCGCCGGTTTGTTTTTTGCCAGCCAACAGGTCTTTCCCATCAACGCCGTCGTGTACAACGGCACCGGCACATCAGCAGAAAACAAACTCATTGCCATGACCATTGCCGGCATCGTGAACCGCGAAGCGCCCCGGCTCTACCTGCTCAATGTGTATGAAACCTGGAGCTATAACCAGACCGACGAGCAGTGGCGCGCGATATACGAAGAGGATGGTGGTGTGGCTTTTACCGAGATCGCCGATATCAACGAGCTGGTGCAGTACTTCATTGATGACCTGAATGGTGCCATCACGTATGACCCATCGCTGACGTATGGGAACTTCCAGGGACAGAACTTCAGGTGGCAGGCTGAGCTGGCCATGTTGCTGGGAGGCCTGACTGACTGCATCCCCCTGCCCTACAACAACCAGGGCATAGACATCAACAGACCAGATAGTATTGAGGTCCCAGATTATTTCCACGGGGCGCCGGCCATAATCGTCAGTGCAAGGCTTGAAGGCAGCAACCATGCATGGAATGACCCTGACCTTTCACAAGAGGAACGCTATTTCCTGGCGCTCGACTGGGCCCTTGAGCATCTCCTGCCGCGCACAAACCCCGAGAAGTTCTACCTGAGGGAGATCACCGACTGGGCCGTTCACCAGCGGATGTTCCAGCTGAACCTGGCAGGCACCGAAACGCTCAATTTTTATTCACTTTCCGACGAAAAAGCAGAAAAAATTGAACAGGTGATGTCCTATTTGCTTGAGCACAACCCCGACAACATCTTTCACGTTTACGGATGGATGCGACCGGAGCCACTCGTGCAATGGATCTCGGCCTGGGGCGGCAGCTTTCACGAAACACTGCTAAGCAACCTTTCGTGGCACAACGTTTTTCCGGCCGAAACAGACTTTGACTATTCGAGGGCTGCCGTTGCAGAAGCCGGATTACGCACCCTGGAAGACAAACATTATGTCATCTTCATTGCATCCGAAGGTGATGCCGGAAACTGGGTCACCGGCTTCCAGGCAGGTGCATGGCACTCGGCCACGAGGGGCGAAGTGCCCGTAGGCTGGGGGTTTAACCTCCATATGTTTGAACAGTTTCCCTTCCTGGCACAATACTATTACCGCACCGCCACGCCCATGGATGGCTTCATTTCTGTTACAAATCCGCTGGGGTACGCCTATGCCGACATGTTTCCGGAAAACATACTGCCGGATGCCATCAACCGAAGCACTGAATTGCTAAACCAATTCGATATCCCCACAGTGTATGCCTACAAGCATTATAATGGCGCCGGCGTTTCAACCTTCCGTGGTATTGAGATATCCAACAACTATGATTTCCATAAGCTGGGTCATTTTGCTGAAGCCACCGGCACCGACCTTACCTTCCTGTTTGATCCTGCGTTGCAAACACAAAAATTATACACTGATTTTGGCGGATTTCTCTATAACCACGTTGACGACAACACCTTTTATGCAAATGTTACCGACCTCGCTTCGGCTGCATACCGAATCACCGGCAGGCTGAAAAACAAGCCCACGCCCAGCTTTCTGCTTGCCGGCTACCAGCGTTTCCGCCAGGATGGTTTCAGCGTTGGGCCGAACAACCCGGCCGACATCACCCTGCCGCGCCTGCAAACCTTGATGAACCTTGTGCTGGCTGATCCCGAGGTGGGTCAACATATTGAATTTGTAACGCCGGAAGCCTTTAGCGGGCTGCTAAAGCAAAGCCTGGAAAGCACCAGTGTTCCGGACACACCGGCAGATGATGCGTCACGGCTGTCTGTTTTTGTTAACAGGCATGGCGAACATTATGCCAGTATCCGGCTCCCCAATGCGAAAACCCTCCAGTTGCAGGTTTTTGACCTTTCAGGCCGGCCTGTGATGCACGAAAGCTGGGCAATGCAAACACACCAGGAACAAAAACGCCTGGCTGTGGACCATTTGCCCGCCGGTCTCTATGTGATCCGTGCAAGCAGTGAAGGCGTGCTGCTGCATGCGAAGTTTGTGAAATAAGCCCGGGTTATTCAAATTCCTGCCACCTCTTTATCGAATTCCTGCTCATCTCCTGAACCTCTGTCTGTGTTTTAATGGACGCGCTTAGCATCCTATAGGTCAAACACATATCGCCTCTTTGCGCAAACCCGTTTTGTCAAGCCACAGAAATAAATATTTTTTTCAACCTTTTATTAAGGGTATTTGTTTAATGAACTGTCATCATTATTGAACAAACGAAATAATCATATTGAAAACAAATCAAATATTATGAAAATACTTAAAACAATTCGTACTATATGGTTGGCATTTTTGCTGCTACTCCTTATCTCAAGTAATGCCACGGCACAATTTGATAATGTGGTAGAATTTGATCCGGAACAGCTTGATTTCGGCATGGTGCCCGTTTCACAGTCAAGGGTTGCCACGATACATATGACCAATCTGACTGACGCAATCCTTATGTTCCTGAGTTTCGAAACCGACACAGATGATTATGTTGCTTATCCTGCAACATGGGCCTTACAACCAGGCGACAGCATGTCTATTATCATTACATTTAATGCATCGGGCGTTGGCGAACTTCCCGATGTTCTTCGTGTAACCCATTTTGGATACCTCGGCAGCGGTGTGGTTGAGTTTCCTCTTGCAGGTGAAGGCATAGTAATGCCACCCTCCAACCTTACCGCAACCATTGAGGAAAGCACACTAACTCTCAACTGGACACCTCCGGGTTTTTCGCCTGACGAACTGCGTTTTGGCAATGGAGAACCTTTCAGCGCTGTCGGCACATCCTCGGGCACCTTTGAGTTTGCGGCACGTTTTGCCCCTGACGACCTGATTGCATATTCCGGCAAGCAGCTTGATGAGGTAGGCTTCTATATTCACGCACCTGTTGCCGGAGGCTTCAGTTTGAAGGTCTATAGCGGCCCTGATGCCGAAAACACCCTGGTTGACCTTCCGCTTGCTAACATACAGGCAAACGCATGGAATGACATCCAGCTTCCGTCTTCCATCCTCATTGATGGAGTGGATTATCTCTGGATCGGTTACGAAATCAACCAGCAGCAAACTGCCTTTGTTGCCGGTGTTGATGGTGGACCTGGCGTTACCGGCAGCGGCGATTTGTTGCGCATCAATGGCAGTATGTGGACAACCCTGGGAGATTACGGTTACTCCAACAACT
>PWNO01000198.1 GCA_003557765.1 Bacteroidales bacterium | reverse complement strand
TCCGATCCCGACGTATGTCATAAGAGAACCAATCGCGATATTCCGGATCATAATATAGCACGAAATTGGCATCAGCTGACAGGGACGGGAAAGCACGGGACCCTTCAAATAGCAGTTCGCGGCTTCCGTCTTCCACGTCAACCAGGTAAACATCTCTCCGGGTTCCTCCCATCCATTGCCGTTCAATCTCATAAGGTCCGGATTCATACCCAAGGGCGATCAGGTGATCATAGTCGTTATCCATCGAAACGTTTGACATATTTTCATCGGCCAGCTGCACCATGCTGCCACGGCTGATATCGTACACGGCAAGGTAAGTGCGCCGGCGATCACGGTTGACTCGCACGTCCTGTACAGTCTGAAGCTGGGGGTCCTGCCAGTGCCAGATGTCCACTGAATATCTTTCCCTGTCCAGCAAGGTGTCTTCGGGCTCCGGTTCAGGTTTTGGTGCCGTACCGAAAAAAAGACGTTCACCATTTTTTGAGAACTGTGGACGACGGAAATGGCTGACACTGTATCCTTTAGGCATTCCATCAGTCTCAGCGTTCACCACCTGGTTAAAACGGCCGCGGCGGCGTTCCCACATATAGAGGTCGTAGACCTTTTCATCAATGGTGTCGCCGGAATGCAACCAGGTCACGTAATCTCCATCATGATGCACATTGAGCTGGCGAAAATCACCCTCCCCACTTTCAATTACGGTCTGTTCCAGGTTGGCAAGGTCAAATACGATGACCTCTCCCACAGTCAGTGTGTCATTCTCTTCCCTTTCCGTGCGGGCTGTTAGCAGATCCCCATTGGGCGAAAACAGATACTGCTCCACATCATCAATCGAATGTCTGAAGCCAGTGGTCGGGTTATACACAAACAATTCCTTATGGTCGGGTGCTTCTTCTTTTTCTTCCTCTTCTTCTTCCGCTTCTTCCTCATCATTGGGTTCATTACCCTCCTCAGGTTCTTCCTCTTCCTCCTCTTCTTCGGGCTGTTCAATCCTTGAGTTGTCAATCACATAAGCCACCCAATCCGATTCTTCATCAGGAAGCTGGTAAGAATCTACTGCCGGATATTTCTCCAGCTCGCGGGTTTCAAACACAAAAAAGCCTATGGAGTCGGCGGGCATCTGGTTGGGTCGTTTGCCGTCCACCCTTGCCTGTCGTTCAACGGCAAACTCAGGCTGGATATGGAAAACGGCAAAGTTGCCACCCGGGGAGATCGATGATCGGTTTCCACGTGGAATCACGTGCTCTTCTCCCGAGGGAATATGTTTAATGATAAGGTTTCCGTCTCCGTATTGCTGCGGATTCACCTGATAGATCAACCAGTTGCCGTCAGGAGAAAATTCAATTCCGCCAAGTGTCTTCCAGGAAGCATAATCGTCTTGCGACAACCGCTGCTTTTCCTGCGCAATAAGCAATCCAGGCAACAATAATAAAATGACCAGTAAAAGTCCTACACGCGTCTTCATGTGTTATTTTGTTTTAGTTAAACGTATAAACCCACCGTCTTTGGCGGTGGTAATGTCTGTTTGGCTACGCTTTGAATGATGAGTATTTACCACGAGGGCAAATATCGGAAATTAATTCACGTAATCTATACATGTGATTATGGTATTCACACCAAAGTATAGGTTTCGCAAATAGATGAGAATCATTTCGTGGATACCCAAACCAAATTTTTCAACTCTCCACAGCTAAACAAGGGGAGCTTTCATGTTTTTAAAAACTTGAAAGCCCCCCTTGAATATGTGATTACCCGACCTTCTGAAGATTATCTGGTAAAAGAACGTGTTAGAATCTGTTCCCTTGAAGTATTTCCTGAGAAATATCTAGTTTCGCAATGCTACTGTGTCGGCCAAGTCGCAGAGATAAGGAGAAAGACTAAGACTTGGGCAGGCTAAAGTAGCGTTGACATGAAACCAGTATTAATCCTTGATTGTATTTGATGAGTGGTTGAAGAACCCTTTCCACATATTTAAATGCTTTATTTCATGGCTTAGATGACTGGTCTGGCGTTTTTTTAATATTGCACGAACTCAACCCTTCTGTTTTGTGCTTTTCCTTCGGGTGTGTCATTGCCGGCAATGGGCATTGACTGTCCATGACCTGCATATCTCAAACGCGATGGCGTGATGCCCATTTTTATCATTTCGTCCATTACAGCCTTTGCCCTGGCTTCAGAAAGTGCCTGGTTAAGGTCTTCACTGCCATCGCTGTCGGTATGACCTTCTACGCTGAAGTTAAGTTCCGGGTTGTCTGTCATCAGACTTACCACCTCATTGATCACGCCAAAGCTTTCAGGCCTTAATGTGGATTCATTGACATCAAAACGGATACCGGTGGTTACAATTTTACCATCCGTGAGCATCTTATCATAAAGTGGAACTGCTCCTTTGGCAACTCTTATGTTTTTAATGTATCCCAGGTGACCACCCGTTGGGTTGTGGTATGCAAAGGTGAGCCCGAGCGGGTTATAGTCTATGTTGGGAATGTTAAGCACCCTGGCATCATCAAGATAAACTTTCAAAGCTCTATGATTAAAGGAAATGGAAACACGCCTCCAGCCGGGTTCAGATTTCGCGGCATCCTCCCGGCTGTTTAGACCAAAACCCGGGTAATGCGAGGTGGTGTTTCCATAAATAACGGAATTTTGCGTTATTCTGATCCTGTCTACCCTGTTATTGCTGCCGGGGTTGGCGCTTCTGTTCAGCCGCCTTTGGTTTTTACCATCGTAAAACAGCACCCGGTATGTCCTGCCGGGTTCATCAAACCAGGCATCGAATTCCACTGTAAATTCATCGGGGAGATAATCCTCCGCACTATTGGTCATCAGGGGAATAATACCACCGTCACTGTTAGAGTTGGTTCTGATGAACATAATCACATTCTCTCCATCAAAAACGGCATTCTCTACTGATCCATTTACCAAATCCCATTTGCTGGGAAATTCACCATTGCGTTCATTTTCCTGATTGTCTTCAAAGATAATTTCGTCACCTGGAACAAAATCAAACCTTGACCAATCAAGGACCGGTTTTTCCTGTGCGTACATTACGAGTGGAAAAACAATGGAAGCCGCAAATAAGCAGATGAATAAAAGATTGTTTTTTTTCATTGTTCGTTGATTTTGGTTAACTGTATATACGTTTTCGGCCTTTCGCCGTACTTTTTTGTGTGGAGCATAGTCCCCACTTTTTGTTTATTGTTGTTGATTGCATCACATAGGGTGGTCGGCCCTTTAATCGACCATAAAAACAATGTTAATTGTTGTGTTTTGTTTCAGTAGAATTAATATTGTATTTAATCGTTTCTATGCGTTAAAACTCTGTAAAAATAAATATATTTTCTATTGATAACCTATAAAAATTTTAGCAACCTGGTTTTTTAAAATAATTTGACAAAAAATCTCTTATATTTGTATGAATGGCCGGATATTAAACCATTTCACCCTCTTATAACTCACCTAAACACCGCATCATGTACAACAAAGTCGTTCAGAACATCAAGCCCCTGGAATTCATGTGGCCCACGCTCAACCCTTTTATTTTCTGTGTGCATCATCTTGATGAATACCCGGAAGGCAATGATGAGATGGGGCCGGCAGCTTCCCTGGCAGGGCGTTATCTGGGTCAGGATTTTACGATCAAGGATGGATGGCGGATGTACCACGGGGAGCGGGTACCTGGCTTTCCTGCGCATCCGCATCGCGGATTTGAAACGGTGACCATCGTCATGGATGGCTTTGTGGATCACTCCGACAGTCATGGTGCTGCCGGACGTTACGGCATGGGCGATGTGCAGTGGATGACCGCTGGTGCAGGCCTGCAGCATTGCGAGATGTTTCCGCTGCGCAATAAGGACAAGGAGAATCGCCTGGAGCTCTTCCAGATCTGGCTGAACCTGCCCAAAAAGGACAAATTTGCTGATCCGCATTTCAAGATGCTGTGGAATCACCAGATTCCCAAGCTCAAGGTGGCGGATGCCAGCGGACTGGAGACCGCCGTTAAGGTGTTTGCCGGCCAGTACTACGGATCCAGTGCACCTGCCCCGGCGCCGGATTCCTGGGCGGCCAAACCGGAGAACGGCGTGCAGATATGGACTGTCCATATCCCTGAAGGTGGCCGTTGGGAGTTGCCATCTGACCTGCCAGAAATGCAGCGCATGCTTTATTTCTACCGGGGAGGCAAGATAAAGATTGCTGGCATGGATGTGTCGCCGGGCAAGGCCATCGAGCTGCTGGCAGACCAGCCGGTGATCATAGAGGCGACCACAGGGGATGCCTGGCTGCTGTTCATGCAGGGCCTACCCATCAATGAGCCGCTTGTGCAGCACGGACCCTTTGCGATGAACACCACGGAGGAGATCCATCAGGCCATCGCCGACTATCGAAGCACCCAGTTTGGTGGCTGGCCGTGGGACCGGTACGATCACGTGCACCCCAGGGAGCAGGAACGGTTTGCCCGATATGCCGATGGTCGGGAGGAAACCCCGTAAATGCCCTGGCAATGACAGGGGACCATGCTATTTCTGCGGGATGGTAAAAGTGAAGGTTGACCCTTCATTGATCCGGCTTTTTACCCATATTTTGCCGCCATGGGCCTCGATGAATTCCTTGCATAGGATCAGCCCCAGGCCCGTACCCTTTTCATTTGAGGTGCCGGGAGTAGATTCGCTCTCGGCCAGACGGAAAACCTTGCAAATTTTCTCCTGAGGTATCCCTATGCCATTATCCTGAACGGATACCACAGCCTGGTCGTGCTCCTTATTTGCAGTAATGACGACTTCGCCGCCTGCATTTGTAAACTTGATGGCATTGGAGATCAGGTTACGCATTACGGTGCTGATCATTTCCTTGTCGGCGAACACAGGAAGATCGTGTGGCAATTCCCTCTTTATGACAATGGACTTCTGCGCAGCAACAGCATCAAAAAGCGATGAGATCTCATGAACAAAAGAGATTAGCTCAAAGTATTCAGGGTTGTATGTTACCCGGCCTGTTTGTGTCCTGGCCCATTCGAGCAGGTTATTGAGCAGATTGATTGCTTTTTCGGAGGATTGCTTTACAATCCTCGCATATTCGACTGCGCTTTCATAATCCTTTTCTTCCGCATTGCTTAAAAGCAGTTCACTAAACCCCAAAATGGAGTTGAACGGGCTTTTGAGATCGTGTGCGATGATCGAGAAAAACTTGTCTTTTTGTGCATTGAGTTCGCGTAACTTAGCCTCACTGTTCCGCAGGTCAGCTTCCGTTTTCTTCTTTTCCAGCTCGATGATGTTTCTTAACAGGGCATCACCTAAAATATTTGCCATGACCTGGAGCAACCCCATCTGTACCTCATCAATATTGCGCTTGCTGCGCACCGAATCAAAGCCATAGTAGCCCAGAAAAGAATTTCCTTTGACGATGGGCAGGCATAGCACCGACTGCACCTGTTGAACCTTTAGCTCTTCTTTGTCATTCCCTTCCGGTAGCTGATCCACATCAGGTACAAAAAACATCTCCTTTTTGCGCACGATCTCCGCGATAATCGGTACATCCCTGACCGGGTAATTCTGTACGGTGTCTTTCACAGGAATGATCCCTTCGGCGCACCATTCGTGCGTGTTCGACATGTACTGCTCATCTTCAGAGAACTGGAATAAAAACGTTCTGTCGACGGCCAGGAAATGGCCTGTTTTCTCGAGCATGCTGTCAATTTTTTCATCAATGTTTTCCGTACTGCTGTTGATGAAACCAGCAGATATTTCTGAGATCAGCTGATAAAAGGTGTTTTGATGGGCCAGACGCTCTTCTGCAAGCCTTTTTGCCGTGACATCAGTAATAAAACCCTCAAGTGCAATGACTTTGCCGTCATCATCAAAGATGCCCTGCCCTCTTTCCCAGACCCACCGGATGTTCTCATTCTTATCAATAATCCGGTATTCCAGCTCAAAATTTTCGCGGTTATTGAGTGAGTTCCCCCAAGCTTCCCTGATTTTTTCCATATCTCCAGGAAAAATGACATCCGCAAAAGCCTTGTTTTTATTGTCAATGAAGTCCTCAGGATCATAGCCGGTGATGTCTCTGCATCCCTTGCTGATAAACTTCATGGTATATTGTTCGTCATTCAGGCAATGGTAAACCAGTCCGGGTAGGTTGGAAACCAGGTTGGACAGCTGCCGCTCGCGATTTTTGAGTTTGGCTTCCACTTGCTCCCTTTCAGCAATGTCGCGCTTTAGCTGGTCGCTCACCTGGATGAGCTCCTTCTGGCTTGATGAAAGCTTTTTATTGAGTCTTCTGAGCTGGTAATTCCAGACCAGGCCGACGGCCACTACAATCACCAATCCGATCAATATTCTCAAGACCCAGGTATAATCTGCCTCAGTGACGATGGTGATGGCCACATGGTTGTTTACGGCTTGCTGTACCTCCTGGGGGGTAATCGTGGCAATGCCCCGATTGAGGATGTCGACCAGCAAAGCGTGTTCTTTCATCACGCCGATCCTGAGCCTGTTTTTTAAATCCGGGAGCTGTCCGGCAATTTTCAGGTTGAACCACCCTTCATCCTTGATGACGTAGGCCGCCATGGTGAGAGAACGCAATGTCATGTCAGCATCCCTGTTGTTCACCGCATAAAGGGCATCGGCTTCAGATTCCACAAGCATGATGTCCAGGTTGGGGTAGTTTCTTCGAAGTCTTTCTTCAATGCTTGTGCCACTTGGCAGGACAACGGTTTTGTCGATAAGCAGGGCTGGGTCTGGGATGTAGTCGTGCTCTTCGCGGGTGATGAACACATTGTAATCGGTAAAATAGGGCTCCGTAAATGCGAGCCATTCTTCCCGGTCGGGCGTTTGATTCAGGAAAGGCAGCACCACGCAATCGCCACTTTGCGAAAATTCCAGGCTTTCATCCCAGCTGGCTGTGGTGACTACCTCGAACTCCACACCTGTACGGTCCGATATGATCTGCAGCAAGTCAGCAGCTATTCCGGCAAAGTTTCCTTCCTCGTCGAGGTATTCAAAAGGCCGCCAGTCGGGGTCAACACACATGCTTACAGGTCCCAGCTGCTCCAGGTAGGCCGATTCTTCCTCTGTAAGAAAAACCTTGTCCGTTTGTGCTTGAGTGGCCTGGCATGAAAGGCAAATGAGGGCAATACTCGCAAACAGCCAGCCAATAGATCTGTTTCCCATTAGATTTAAGTAGATGTGTTTAGCATTTGGCCTGTATTAAAAGCATGAATAATACAGGTTGGATGATGATTGTTTTGCCTTATTAGTATGTGCAAGATAATCTTTTTTTCTCAGACAGGATGGCCATCTGGTCATTTGGCGTGGATATCCCAAAATAATGGTGTACTGAGCCAGTCTCCCCCGATTTTTTCGCTTGCTTGCTGGTAGTTTTCTGCATTCAATGTTTGTTCGCTGATGGGGTAGGTATGCCGCCTGGGCACTGCGCTGTCTGCCGATTCAGCGGGGGAGGGGGGAAGGTTCAATTCCGGATGACCCAGTCGGCGGTAAGTGGTCCATCCCTCCAGACCCCTGACATACATGGCCAGCCATAGCTGCTCGCCGATTCTCTGCTTCCACGCCCCACCGTGATTGTCATAGGCTACAGTGGGCCGCTGGAGATAGGCCTCAACCTTCTCCTGGCCCACGCCCCAATAGTCCATCGAAGACCGGATGCCCAGCTCATACCATTCGGAGGCAGATTTACCCACATCAAAACCTCTTTCTGCCGCTTCTGCCAGGTAAAAGGCCATCCCGGTATAATCCAGCATCACCGAGGCATAGTCAGGCTGATGCAGGCGATCGCTGATGTGGGAAAACTGAAAGTAGGGGTTGCTTGCCCCATATATGCCGCCTCGGTAAGTTTCTCCGTTGATCTCAAAGTATTTGGGCCGCCTGGGGTCTTCCCGCAGGTTCATGAGGTCCACGATGGTATTGGCCGGAAGAAAGTCGCGCCTGCCGCTCTGCACCAAAGCCAGGTAGAGCGGATTGGCATTGCCGGCACCGGGGTAGGCGAAGGCACAGTGAACGCCGTAGTCAAACCCCGAATCGAAGGAGGCTTCAATGTAGGCACGGGCCATTTGTTCATCCACTTCAACCAGGTTGATGGCCATCCTGACGATCAGCGTATGGCCAAATTGCTTCCAAAGCGATACATTGCCATCCATCATCAGGTCATGTGAACTGAATGCATCGTAGTCCTCTTCCAGGCCCTCCACGGCATGGCTTGCCCTGGCGAGCAGGTCTTCGTAGATCGTGAATGCGTCGTCGTAAACCGGGGTGATGTTTTCGATATCCAGGGCTTCGGTGTAAGGCACATCACCGAAAATATCCACCAGCTGCTGCCAGGTGTAGACCTCAAGAAGCGCTATGACATGCAATTTGTTTTGCTTTACCCTCATTGCTTCTTCGTCCAGTGCCTCCTCCAACTCTGTGAGCCGGCTGGCTTCGTTCAGGTTTGCCAATACCGCCCGGTAATAGGTGTCGAACATATTGCTGCCCACATCGCGTACTACTACGTCGTAATTGGATTCATCGATGTAGGTGGTCTGCGTCCAGTACTGGGCAAAGAGTTTCCAGTTGTTCTGGTCGCGCGAGGTACTGGCGTACTGATCGGCCAAGGCCTTTTGTGCCATGGAAAACAAAAAACCGGCAGGTACCTCCGTGGCACGCTTATCGTCGATGTTCAGCTCCTCAAAGTCCTTGGTGCACGCAAAGACGATGAACATCAAAGTGAATACAGACAGTAAGCGTTTCATGTGTTTATAATTTTTATATTTGGGGCACATGGAACTCGCCATGAGATAATCATTCTCGTGTGCGTCAATATATTGGCATGGCTCGTTTCATGTATATTGGGTGTTAATTGATTCTGCTGCCATTTTTCTCCTGCTTCGTTTAAAACTGCAACCTGAGGCTCATTCCCACACTTCTCGTGGTCGGCATCACGCCCGATTGCCATCCCGTGATGTTGCCTCCCGTATGCCCCGCCTCGGGATCGGCATATGGCAGTTTTTTATGGATGATCCAAAGGTTGGATCCCGTGATGCTGACGCTGGCAGCCTGAATCCAGCCCATTCGTCCCAGGAGGTTTTTACTGAAGGCATAAGTGATATGGGCTTCCCGGAGCTTGATGAACGTGGCATCATAGACAAATGCCCTGTTTGGATTGGTTACCCAGCCAAATACCCGGTAATCACCGCCTTCCACCCTCGTGGTGTTGGGTGTGCCGTCGGCATACACTCCATCGAGGATCAGGCCGCCTCCTTCTGAAACGGGGTCACGTACCGGGTTACCCAGGTCGTTGATAAACACGGTCTCTTCGTAAATTCCCGTGCCCAGCCCATAGTGCATGTCCAGTGAATAGACGCTGCCTCCCTGCTGCCAGTCGACCAGGAAGCCTGCCGACCAATTTTTGTAGCTGAAAGTGTTGCGTATTCCGCTGATCCAGTCGGGCTGCACATTCCCCAGCACGTGGTCGGAGGTACCGGTGCGCAGGTAATAGCCGTCTTCTCCCACGGTCTTCTGGCCATTGGTGTAAATATAGTCCGTGCCGTGAATGGTGCCATAAGGCTCGCCCACACGTGCATTGATGGTAACTCCGCCCTGGTGTGATGCCAGTTGCAGGTTGTCTACCCCTTCGGCCAGGCTGAGCACCTGGTTGCGGTTGGCCGACCAGTTGAGTCCGATCTCCCAGCGGAAATGCGCTTGCTCCAAAGCCAGACCCGATACCATCAGTTCCAGTCCCTTGTTTTCTATTTCACCGGCATTTACAAACTTGGCCGAATAGCCCGTGGCGCTCGACACGGCCATGGGCATGATCTGGTCCCGGGTAATGTTCCGGTACACCGAAAGGTCGAAGAAGAGCCTGCTGTTAAAGGAAATGAGTTCCAGTCCCGCTTCCACGCTGGAGGTTGTCTCCGGTTTGAGTTCAATGTTGGGTCTTACCTCCGGCAGCGAGAACAGCGGGACTCCTCCGAAACTGGGATATTGGGTGTAGGTGTCGTTGGTGCTTCCCCAGGGGGCATCCATGCCCACCCTGGCATAGGCCAGGCGCAGTTTAACCAGCTGCAGCCGGTTTGTGTTCAGGTGGTTCGAAAAAAGCCAGCTGGCCGATAGCGAAGGGTAGTAGTAGGTGTTGTTGTCTGCAGGGAGGGTGGAGGAGCGGTCGCGGCGCAGGCTGCCCTCCAGGTATACCAGGTCCCGGAATCCCAATGAGATATTGGTGAACAGGCCGATTACGGCCACCTCCGTAAGTCTCTCCTCTGGGTTGCGTTGCGGGTTTGTGCTGTTGGATAGGGTATACAGCCCAGGAACGATGAGTCCGCCGTCGGTAGATGCGTAGACCATGTCGTGGCGCGTATACCGGTAATTGGTCCCGGCGAGCGCGTGCAGGCTGACATTTTCATTAAACTGATGCTGAAAGCGCGCCAGGAGATCAAAATTGCTTTCCAGGAAGCTTTTATTAAAGCGGGCATAGCCCGAGGTGATGTGCGGCAGTCCCACGCCAAAGGCTTCCGATGCCGACCCTACGGCTTTCCTTTCCTCGTGCAGGGTGTGGTAGGTGTCGATGGCCGCACGTCCCATAAAACCCAGTCCCGGACTCACTTGCCAGTCAGCCTGGAACTGGGATATCAGCCTGTTGCGCTCATCGGTCTGGTAGTTTTCATGCCGGTTAAAATAGGGGTTGTCCCAGTAAACCGGACTGGGATCAAAGGGGGAGTTAGGGTTCCAGGTGATGTTGCGCCCGGTGTTGCGGTAGAGGTACTCCAGCATCCGGAAGTCCACATTGGTTTGTTTCCATTGCCGGAAGGAAGACAGGATGTTGTCGCTGTATCCCGTGGTGTTGCGGCCCTGTCCCCGCATATTTACGTAGTTTGCCTGGGCCCTGATGCGCAGCTGGTCAAGCACATCGTATGTACCTGTGAGAAAGAACGAATTTCTTTTCAGGGAGCTGTTGGGCAGGAGGTCTTCCTGGTCGAGGTTGCTTAAGGAGGCACGCAGGGTACCCCGATCGCTTCCACCGGAAACGTCTATCGAGGTGTTCAGCTTCAGGGGGTTCTCCAGCATGTAAGAGGGACCGTGTGTTGCGGCCACCCAGGGAGTTTTGGTCATGTAGTTGGGTGAGGCCGGGTCGTAGGCATCCCACTGAAAAAGATAAAAGTCAGGGTCAAAGGCTTGTCCCATCG
This sequence comes from Bacteroidales bacterium, assembly GCA_003557765.1. The sequence continues at coordinate 2,234 of PWNO01000198.1, read as the reverse complement.
AAGCATCTTCGGTGGTGGGAACGGTATAGTCAAGCTGTCCGTCGCCATTCACGTCCCATATCCTTTCAAAGCCGGCAAAGGGATGCTCTCCGTAATAGGGTCCATAGCCCGCGCCGTATGCTCTCTGGTATCGGGGAAAAGTCGATTTGTCAGCAAACCCCACGGAAAGGCTGTGGTGGAGGTTCACCTGCCAGGGCTTGGTGCCGGCTTCGGCGCGTTCTCCCTTTTTGGTGGTGATGATCAGGGCCCCATTGGCGGCCCGCGCGCCATAGAGCGCGGTGGCCGCAGACCCCTTCAGTACCGTGGCCGACTCGATGTCGAAAGGGCTCAGATCGGCAGCAGCCGTTCCGTAATCAAAGCCATAGCGGCCCGCTACCTGTCCCGTGGAATTAACCATGTCGTTGTTGAAGGGGACCCCATCCACCACGATCAGGGCCTGGTTGTTCTGGGTGAGGGAGGTGTGGCCCCGCATCACGATGTTGACCGAGCCACCGGTGTTGTGGGTGTTGCGCACCTGCAACCCTGCGGAGCGTCCTGCCAGGTTGGCGAGGAGGTTGTCGGTGGGAATTCGTTGAAGCTCCTGGCCACGGATCTCCTGGGCGGCGTAGCCGAGCGACTTCCGCTCGCGGGAAATGCCCAGGGCCGTGATCACGAATTCATCCATCTGGTAACCAGCGGCAGCCATCAGGACCAGCAGGCTGTCGCGGTCGCCAACGAACACTTCCTTCCGCTGCATGCCGACGTGGGTGAAGAGGAGGACATCCTGGCCGGGTGAGAGCTGGATGCGGAAGGATCCGTCCGAATCGGTGCTTGTGCCCAGGCTTGTTCCGCTCACGACGATATTGACCCCTTCCAGGTAATGGCCATATTCCGCGTGGATGACCGTGCCGGTGACCAGGCGCCTCTGCTCCCCGGCTTGCAACGAGGAGCTGCAGGGGATGAGCAGCAGCAGAAGAAGCAAGGTGGTAATTATCATCTGTTTAATTAAACGTCAAAACGTCAAAATGTCGCAACTTATGTTCAGGCTGGCCGGGCAGGCAGGGCAGATTGCCCCCCAAATATAGTTAAAATCCGTTAAAATATATTTAAAATAATCTACAGAAGTTTTGCAGTCGCCAGGAGCGTCATTTTCGTTCCCTCGGTTTCAGCTGGCACATGCAGGCACCGGAAAGTCGTTCGTTGATATCCTCGTGTACGGGCAAGCCATCGCGTTCCCATTCCACAAAGCCACCCGCCATAATGGCCACGTGTTTGAAGCCCTTCTTGAGCAGCTTTTCAGCATGCTGCCGGGTTTTTAATCCGGATGCATCGGCGAGGATATAATAGGCATCGGGGTCCAGCTGCTCAATCGTGTCGTCAAAGGCACTGATGGGTAAGTTCACCACCTGCTTCACACCAAAAGCCTTAAAGTCGGTATATCCTGTCTCGCGCAGATCCAGGATATACGCGCCCTTTTCCACAAGTTCATATGTTTCACGAGGCGTAACGGAAAGCAATCCACGCGTTGTGATGCCGTAATTTCTGAAAAGATCTTGCATAACTTTTTCCGTTTGATTATCTGAACAATTGGTTATTTGATGTTTATGTTTTTTCAACATGACTGCTATTGGCCATTGGCTTTTAGCTTTATTGCCAAAAGCTAATAGCCAATAGCCAATAGCCAAAAGCCAATAGCCAATAGCCTACTTAGTCCATAAGCCCCACGACCATAATCATCCTCCATTGTGTCAAAAACGCTGTCATGGGCGTTTGGCTTCGCCGAGCCCGCAAGTGATCGGTTCATCTATTTTGCGTTGCCCTCGGTGCAAAAGGGATATTATTTTCCCCGGAACATCTGCGGCAATAAACGAATAAGATAATGTGCTGACAGGCCTGCCAGGAATCCAATGCCCATATTGGTAAGCACCGATACCACAATTGTTGCAATCATCGGGATCAGCTCCAGATCAAGTGTGGCGGTCCAGGAGGGCCTGGTGAGTTCAACGCCTACCAAAAACATCATGGCCCCTATGATGGCCATGGGGAAATAGGTAAACAACCCCACAATGCTTGCCGAGAAAAACAGACCAATGCATATATGGGTTAATCCTTCGATGATATTTGCCCCACCTGTTCGGGCACCAAAATAATACTTGCTGGCCATACCGCCGGCACCGTGGCATAAGGGCATACTGCCTGCCAAGGGAAGCAATGTATTCATGATTCCGTGACTCATTGTCAATTGTTTGCTGCTG
>PWNO01000009.1 GCA_003557765.1 Bacteroidales bacterium | reverse complement strand
GTAGATGTTCTCTGCGAACTAAGCCCACTGGCCGTCGTAAAAGGATAAAAACTCAAAACGATTTCCCAAAACAATGTATTTTTGCTAAACTTTAAACCCTCAACGCTAAACGCTAAACGCTCAACGCTCAACGCTCAACGCTCAACGCTCAACGCTAAACGCTAAACGCTAAACGCTAAACCATACACCCAATCGTTCGCTATACCAAACAACTTTAATAAAAACTACGAAAAGTATGTCAAAAGGAAAACCCGGAATACCTAAAGGCACCAGGGATTTTGACCCCTCGGAGGTCGCCAGGAGAGATTTAATATTCAACGCCATAAAAAGTGTTTATCAGCTTCACGGTTTCAAGCCAGTTGAAACACCGGCTATGGAGAACCTCTCAACATTAATGGGGAAATATGGTGAGGAGGGGGATCGCCTGATATTTCGCATCCTGAATTCCGGAGATTTTCCCGCCAAGGTGGCCGATGATGAGTGGCAATCAAAGGATGCTGTAAAGTTATCTGCCCGCCTGTCAGAGAAGGCCTTACGTTACGATCTTACCGTTCCCTTTGCCCGTTTTGTGGTTCAGCATCAGCATAAAATCACATTTCCCTTTAAAAGATATCAGATTCAGCCTGTGTGGCGTGCCGACAGACCCCAGAAAGGACGTTATCGTGAGTTTTATCAGTGTGATGCGGATGTGATCGGCAGCAACTCCCTTGCCAATGAAGCAGAATTTATGCAGATCATTGATGAGGTGTTTGAAGCACTGAATATTCGGGTCCGTGTATTGCTTAACAACCGGAAGATACTTGTTGGCCTTGCAGAATACATTGGATTCCCCGATCAGATCACCGACATTACCACAGCCATTGACAAGCTGGATAAAATCGGAATGGACCAGGTGATTGAGGAATTGCTGTCAAAGGGACTGACGCAGGATGCCGTTGAAAAGCTAAACCCTGTTTTACAACTTTCGGGGACCAATGCAGAGAAACTTGCTGTATTAAAAGAGATCCTTAAATCCTCTGATGAAGGGCAGCAGGGAATTACTGAAATGGAAACCCTTCTTGCCATTTCGTCCCAGACACCCCTAAACTGTGAACTCGAGTTGGATCTGTGCCTTGCCCGCGGACTGAATTATTACACGGGTACCATCATTGAGGTAAAGGCTTTAGATGTACCCATGGGAAGCATTTGTGGAGGTGGTCGTTATGATGACCTTACCGGAATTTTTGGATTAAGGGGAGTGTCAGGGATCGGTATCTCATTTGGTGCTGAACGGATCTATGATGTCATGCTGGCATTGGATCTTTTTCCTGAGGATATTGACACTTACACACAGCTGCTGGCAATCAACTTTGGAGATAGGGAACGTAATCACTGCCTGCCCCTGCTCAATGACTTGCGCAAAAAGGGTGTTCGTTGCGAGATGTACCCTGAACCGGCAAAGGTCAAAAAGCAGATGCAATATGCCGATAAGAACCGCATCCCATTTGTGCTGATCGTTGGTGAAGAGGAGATCAATAAAGGCCTTTACTCATTAAAGGACATGAAAACAGGGAAACAGGAGACCCTGTCGGCCGATCAACTTGAAAACTTTTTTAATTGACTTCCAAAATCAGAGTTATGGCTACCCATCATATTTCATCAAAAACAGTTCACTTAGAAGATCTGTATCTTATATTGGATCGTGAAACGAGAGTTTCTTTGTCTGATGCTGCCCGCCAGCGCATAAAAAAATGTCGAAAATACCTCGACGATCTCATCGCCGATCACGATGTACCCATTTATGGGGTCACCACCGGCTTTGGCTCTCTTTGCAATCAGGACATATCAAAGAATGATCTGGGCACGCTGCAACGCAACCTTGTTATGTCACACGCCTGTGGGATGGGAGAGGAGGTGCCTGAGGACATCATCAGGCTGATGCTTTTTCTTAAAGTGCAGTCGCTCGCATACGGACATTCAGCCATCCGGCTTGAAACCATTGAACGGCTGATTGACTTCTTCAATGAGGGGATTTACCCGGTGGTTTACAACCAGGGCTCATTGGGTGCCTCAGGTGACCTGGCGCCTTTGGCGCATCTTTGTCTGCCAATGCTTGGTTTGGGAGAGGTTACTTACCGTGGAAAAAAATATTCAGGTAATGAGATCCTTGATTTGATGAACTGGAAACCCATTGAGCTTACCTCAAAAGAGGGACTTGCTCTGCTGAACGGCACGCAGTTCATGGCTTCATATGCAGCTTTTGTTTTATTACAGGTGAAATATTTATCTGAATGGGCAGATCTCACAGGGGCAATGTCTTTGGAGGCTTTCATGGGGCGTATGGATCCTTTTTATGACGGGGTGCATCGTATCCGGAATCATAAAGGGCAGATCGAAACGGCAGCCCGAATTCGGGAAATATTAAAGGGTAGTGCGTTGCAGAATGAAAAGCGTGGTCACGTTCAGGATCCATATTCCTTCCGATGTATACCCCAGGTGCACGGTGCAAGTAAGGATGCCATTGAATATGTGACCGGTGTCATTGAAAGGGAAATTAATGCAGTAACCGATAACCCCACCGTTTTTCCGGATGATGACCGGATCATATCTGCCGGAAATTTTCACGGCCAACCACTTGCGCTGGCCCTTGACTTTCTCGGCATTGCGCTTTCGGAGCTGGCCAGCATCTCAGAGCGAAGAATTTACAGACTCATCTCCGGGAAGCAGAGGCTTCCGTCGTTCCTGGTGGCAAAACCCGGACTGAATTCGGGATTCATGATCCCACAATACACTGCTGCATCTATCGTTAGTCAGAATAAACAGCTTGCCACGCCAGCTTCTGTTGACACCATCGAATCGTCGCAGGGACAGGAAGACCATGTGAGCATGGGTGCAAATGCAGCTGTCAAAGCCCTTACTATAATGGAAAACCTTGAAAAGGTCCTGGCGATAGAGCTGATGACCGCTTGCCAGGCGATTGAGTTCCGTGATGCATCAAAAACCTCACCAGTGCTGGCAGCTCTTCTGAAAGCATTCCGAAAGGAGATAGATTTTATCCAGGATGACAAGGTGATGTATCACGAAATGAACAAGTCACGCGACTTTATCCATAGCCATCAGCCAGGTGAGTTTTTAAACAAAACAATCAACAAACAATAAACAAAGAAAGGGCATCCAGCGATCTGGATGCCCTTTCTTAAAAGAACCTTCCTAGCTTAGGCCGTGCTGTATGCAGCACCTCCTTTTTTGGCAAGCTCCTCTTTTACCACGGCTTGAGCCGCTGCAAGTCGTGCAATTGGCACACGGAAGGGGGAACAGCTTACGTAATCCATTCCAACTCTGTGGCAAAATTCTACTGAAGTTGGTTCACCACCGTGCTCGCCACAGATGCCGATCTTAAGGTCAGCACGTCCTTTGCGGCCACGCTCAACACCCATCTCGACCAGCTGTCCGACACCTTCCTGATCCAGGATCTGGAACGGATCGTGTTTCAGTAAGCCTT
>PWNO01000202.1 GCA_003557765.1 Bacteroidales bacterium | reverse complement strand
ATCTGTCACATACCGGCGTAAAAGGCCGGACGAAGGTGGGTTACCAGGTGGATCAGCTTATCGACACCCTCATCAATTTCCTCGATTTCAATTCCCGCGAAAACGCCTTTCTTTTTGGGGTCGGAAACCTTGGCAGGGCGCTGATCAATTATGAGGGACTGACGCACTATGGTCTCCGGATTGTTGCGGGCTTTGATACAGACAAAAACCTCACGGGTCAGACCATTAAAGGGGTGAAGATACATGACCTGAATGCTTTTCGCGATCTTGCCATAAAAGACCCTGCACGCATTGCCATCATCACTACTCCTGATGAAAGCGCCCAGGATGTAGCAGACCTGGCAGTGGCCTGGGGCATTAAGGCCATATGGAACTTCACTCCACAATCCATCAAGGTCCCGGCTCACGTCATTGTTGAAAATACATCCATATATTCTGATCTGGCCGTCCTTTTTAACAGGCTTAACAAATAAAGCTGTGAATAATTTCACAACTTTATTTGTTTAATGGTTTTTAATTGTTTATTTTTGCACTGTTCTTGGTTAGTCATAGTATATATTGCTGCTTAGGAGCTGATTAAATAATTATGATAATGGCCCCGGCTCCTTATCTAAAATCAATATCAAGGTGGCAATACAGTGAAAAATTGGATGTTTATATGCATCTGCAAAGACTCCTGGCACATGAAAGTAAAAGAGATCATTAGGATTCTGGACGCGCGCTTACTCTGCGGAGAGCACCGGATCAACTATACCGTGGAGATGGCTTTTGCCTCTGACCTGATGAGTGACGTGCTTACCCAGAGCAATGACCATGTGCTGCTGATCACTGGGCTGGCCAATATGCAAACCATTCGCACGGCTGAGATGTCAGACATCAACTGCATTGTTTTTGCCAGGAATAAGAAAGCCACACCTGAAATGATCGAACTGGCAAAAGAAAGCGACATTGTGCTTATGGAGTGCCGGTATTCGCTGTTCAGAACATGTGGTTTGCTATTTCAGGCAGGTGTAAAACCGATTTTTTAACGGTAATGAGCAAGACGATTACAGAGGAATACAGTGTTACGGGAGGAGATTTTAGCCGGGCCGGCTATGCTTCAAGTCAGATCAAAAAGATCCTCAAAAGAATGGAAGTGGATACAGCCATCATCAAACGAACGGTGGTAGCTGCTTATGAAGGAGAAGTAAACATCGTGGCACACGCCTGGAGTGGAAAGATCATATTCCTACTGGATGAAACGCAGATTCGCATCATATTGGAGGATGAAGGCCCCGGCATCGAAGACATCGAAAAGGCCATGCAGGAAGGTTTTTCCACTGCCACCAGTGCAATCAGGGAAATGGGATTTGGTGCGGGAATGGGCCTGCCAAACATGAAGAAAAACGCTGACTACCTGCAGGTGGAGAGTGAACCGGGAAAGGGGACGAGGGTGGAGATTCGGATGGAGCGGATGGCAGGGGAGGAGTAGATGGAAGCTGGGGGGGTAAGAAGTAGGCAGTTGGCAGTAGGCAGTAGGCAGTAAGAAGTAGGCAGTAAGCAGTAGGCAGTAGGCCGTAGGCCGTAAGCAGTAAGAAGATAGAGGAACGAAATCAGTGTAATTGTAAAATATTAGCAGCCATGACAGCAGCAGAAATGGTGAACAAATTAGATTTACAGGTTTTCAGCGGTGAAAATGGGTTAGATCGTGAGATAAGCGGAGGCTATGTGTCCGATCTGCTGAGCGATGTGATGGGAAATGCCGATGAAGGCCAGGTATGGATTACCTTGCAAACGCATAAGAACGTGATGGCCATAGCCTCGCTGAAGGAACTGGCAGCAGTCATACTCGTCAACGGACACAAGCCGGATAATGATACCGCACAGCAAAGCAACGAAGAGGATATCCCCCTACTTGGTACCCCGCTGAGTGCTTTCGAGATTACGGGCAAATTGTACGAACTGATCAACAATATAAATGAATAGATACCGTGCCGACTTGCATGTGCATACCGTGTTGTCGCCCTGTGGCGATCTGGAGATGAGCCCGGCAAATATTGTAAGCATGGCTGCCCGGAAGGGCATCGATATCCTCGGGGTTACCGACCATAACAGCACAAAGCATGCGGCACTGATCAAAAAATTGGCAGAAAAAGAAGGCATTTACGTGATTGGTGGCGCCGAAGTCACCACCCGTGAAGAGATTCACTGCCTCGCGTTCTTTGAAAACAATGAATCCCTGGTGAAGTTTCAGCAATTCCTGGATGCACACCTGGCCGATGTGAAAAACAAACCCGATATTTTTGGCCACCAGGTAGTGGTCAATGAAGAGGACATCATCCTGGAGGAAGAAGAAAAACTGCTGATTTCGGCAACCAACAAATCGCTGGAAGAGGTGCAGCAATTCGTGTATCAGCTGGATGGCTTGTTTATTCCTGCGCACATCGACAGACCAAGTTACAGCATGTTCAGCCAGCTTGGTTTTGTTCCGCCCGATCTTAAGGTGGATGCACTGGAAATATCGAATCAGGTGTCGGAGATGGAGATGCGTGACAAGCACCCTGAATTGTGCGACTATACCCTGATTGGAAGCTCTGACGCTCATTATCCGGAACAGATCGGCAGCAGAACAAGTATTTTTGAGATGGAGCACCGCAGTTTTGCTGAGATCAAAAAAGCCCTGGCGGGGGAGGAGGGGAGGAAGGTGTCAATAGCCCACAATACATAGCAGACCCGGACATTTCGACTTTTTGACTTTTTGACATTTCGACCTTGTTTATAATGAAAACCCTGGCACTTCACATACTCGATATCGCACAAAATTCGATCACTGCGAAAGCCGAAAACATCTTCATCGACATTGAAGAAGATACCCGGGTAAACCGCTATGTGATAAGGGTTACGGATGATGGCTGCGGCATGTCGGAGGATACCATCCAGCGGGTAACTGACCCCTACTACACATCAAGAACAACCCGCAAGGTGGGGATGGGCATCCCCCTGTTGAAACAGCATGCGGAAATGGCTGGGGGAAATCTCAGGATTGCATCAGAAGAAGGTAAAGGCACCATGGTAGAAGCCTTTTTTGAACACGACCATATGGACAGACAATCTGCTGGTGACATTGCCGGTGTAATGGTGCTGCTGATCGGAAGCAATCCGGAAATCCGTTTTCGGTATGGCCATCAATGCAATGGAAAAGAATATGCCTTGGATACCAAGGAAGTACAAGACGTATTGGAAGGGGTGCCGGTAAACGCTCCGGAGGTATTGAAATATCTCCGCGAGATGATCAGGGAGAATTTGAGCGACATCGGCGCGCTTTAATGAATTCACACGCATACGATTGACACGACAAATAGAACAACTAATTAGTAATCACTATTTAATGGAGAACCAACTATGACAAAAATCAAATCTTTGGCAGATCTGAAAAAGAAAAAGGAAGATCTTCAGTCGAAGATCGCCCTTCGGGAAAAGAGCGATACTCCTGAAGGACGTGT
>PWNO01000132.1 GCA_003557765.1 Bacteroidales bacterium | reverse complement strand
GGCGAATAAAAAATACTTTTTACTTAGATTTGTAAAGTTTGGCGCACATCATGATAGTGGCATAAAAGGCATTACTGATGAATTAGCTCTTAAGATCATTAATATTCTAAAACCTTATGGTAACATAGTACTTACTTCAGAGCGCAAAATTGATCCTGTTCTTGAGCCATACAAACTGAAGATCAATCCAATGGACATGCATCATATGATGGCATTTTCAGAGTTGTTTATCGGAGACAGCCAAACTATGGCTGCTGAAGCCGGTGTTTTGGGAGTACCGTTTATCCATTTCAATGATTTTGCGGGACGAATTGGGTATTTAAACGATATTGAAAATAAATATGAACTTGGTTATGGGATAAATCCAAACCATCCTGAAATTCTTTTGGAAAAAGTAAAAGAACTTGTTGAAATGCCTAACAGAGGTGAAATATTTCAAAAAAGACGTGAAAAAATGCTATCTGAAAAAATTGATGTTACAGCATTTATGGTTTGGTTCATAGAAAATTATCCCAACAGTTTTGAATTAATGAAAAAATATCCTGATTATCAGTATAAATTCAAATAGAGTTACATTATTTTATTCTGCATAAGTGGACTTCACCCTAAAAACATACCATAAATTACTAACCACCCTCCAGGAGGGTGGTTATGGTTTTCAGACGTTTTCTGATTTTATAGGCAAACCTGAAAAGCCAGTTGTTGTATTGAGGCATGATGTGGACAGGCTACCGGGAAATGCTCTTGACATGGCTCAACTGGAGAAGAAAATGAGGATTTCGGGTAGTTATTATTTCAGGACTGTTCCGGGTAGCTGGGATGCTGAGATTATTAAAAAAGTACATGATCTGGGTCATGAAGTGGGGTATCATTATGAGACGATGAGTAAGGCAGCGAAAATGGTTAATGGCAAGTCTTGCTTTAGCTTTACTAATAATGGGGCACTTGGTAGATTGAAAAGTCTAAAAGAACTGGATAAGGAAGGGAGATCGACTTTTAATACTGATGGAGAGAAAGTGGGTGAAATTGAATTGACAGATACCGCTTATGAATTGTTCAGGTATGAGCTGGATTGCATCAGAAAGATTGTACCTGTTAAGACGGCAGTTATGCATGGTTCTCCCCTCTCCCGCTTCAACAACCTTGATATTTGGAAGAAATATGATTACCGGGAGTTGGGTATAATCGGTGAGCCATACCTTGATGTTGATTTTTCGGATGTTTTTTACCTTACCGATACCGGGAGGTGCTGGGATGGTGGTCCTGTAAGTGTTAGGGACAAAGTGAAATCGGGATTCACAGGGCCTGAGTTTGTTTTCCGCACCACGTCTGATATTATTGATGCTGTCAGGGAAAACAGACTGCCTGACCGCATTATGATAAATATCCATCCGCAGCGGTGGACTGACAAGCCTTTGCCATGGCTAAAAGAAATGGTATGGCAGAATATTAAAAATCATATAAAGCGGTTTATTGCTTAATGTGATGCTGCGGGCCGGTTCCTGGGGTTTTGTAAACCTCGATTTCCAGGCTTTTTCCCAGGACTGTTCCTGCTCCGCATCCTGATGCGTCTTCAATGTGAGTGATCGTGTAGTTGTAAATCGTAGGTATATCGGGACTTATCCATGCAACCGGATCGGGTATTATGAAGTTGTACGTGTATGGACCGGTTCCGGTTAGCTCGCCACTCGTTACCTCTGTATTGTACCATCCATTGCCCTGGTTGTCTTCCATTGAGAAGGTAAAGGGGGCTGTTCCGTTAAATGTGATCTCCATTTCAACGAAATCTCCGTCACACACCGGTGATTCATTTATCAACCCGATTATCTCTGCTGTAGCTACAGAGCCTACATGAATAGTGGGGTTGCCTTGCATCCAGTTATAACAATCGGCATATTCCGAATTGTAAGCCCTCACTGTATAGGTTCCTGCCTGGTCTATTCCTGTGAAAGTCAATGTGTCCCCCGTGCCCTCCAGGGTTATCCCGTAATACTCGGCATCCAGGTAGAGGTCGTAAACCATCCCTATTTCTGACTCTTCAAGCTCAAGGTATGTAGTGGTGGGGCCGCAGATATCCCCTCCGCTGATCAACGGGAATGATTGGGGTTCGGCATGGATCGTTACCACTGCAGGAGACCCGTAAACGGTTCCTTCTGTATCATTGTCATCATAAACCGCATCCAGCGTGAAGGTGTATGTTCCGGGAGCAGGGTTGATCACTTCGATAGTGTGTGATGATGTTGGGACTTCAACGCCGGTGTAACTGTTAAATCCGTCACTGTAATCGATCTTCCAGGGCCCGACGCCTGTAAGGCTTATTTCAAGATTATAGTCACTTCCTTCACATAGATCGGCATCACCCGAAGTGATCTGCGCTGTCGGTATAACTACCTCATCAACCGATGCAAGGGTGAAGTAAACCGGCGTTCCGTCAAAGCTGAAAGGGTCTTGCGTTGTGATGGTACCGCTGGTGACGCTTCCGGAAACAACAGCGCCGTTGCCGGCTATTTCCCATTGGCCGGATGTTTCGTTCCAGTAAACGATCCTCAGCTGGTCGCTGTTTGCATCTCCCAGTCCGGCAGCTATCTCAGATGTGCCGGTCAATGTCAGACTTATTGAGGCCAAGCCTCCTGACGGGCCCTCAATAACCCAGTATTCGGCTGCTGAAACGGCTTCAATATCTTCGTGGAACACCCCGGGGTCATATCCTTCCGCAGCGGCGCTGGTATTGATATATTCAGCCTGCCAGTACTTTGATCCGCTTGTGTGTTCTATATCAAGCAGTGTTGTTATTTTTTTGTTTCCGCCCTCTCCTACCGGGAAAGTGAATGATGAATTCCCGTGTGTGATGTTTGACCTCAAAGGGCCGTCAACATAGCTGTTGTCATGAACCGAAAGGAGTCCGTTGTCACTGTTGTTCAGCGTTATAAGATTGGTGCGGGTGCTGAAAAGTTTTGATCCGTTGTACAGGCCGAGGTTGGTTCGTATATGAACAGGTCCGTTCAGAGTAACGTTTTTGTTCTCATAAACAAACAGGTTGTTCAGTCTGTTGCCTGTCCCGTCATAAGAGCCGGTAACGGACTGGCCGGCAGTCGAGCGCAGGCTTAAACTTTGACCGGTGTATTCTGCATAGTGTTCAGCATTTGTATCCTTGAAAATATTGCCGTAAAGGTCAACGTTCCTGGATGCGACTGTGTTCAGGATTACATCCTGCTCAATCCTCAGATTCCCGCAAACAGTAAAATCGGCATCGGGCAGTGTTTTTGTCCCGCTCCCCGTAACGGTGAGATTGTTGTAATGGGTGTAACGGGGGTCAAGTGTATAGCTTCCTGTGCCTCCGTACTCCATAGTCCCTCCTCCGCATTCAAAGAAGTCGTCATAGTTACCGGACGGAACCGAGCTGGTCTCTATTGCAAGCGTGCCCGTCCCTCCAATGTAACCAAGCAGGTGGTTTATTGTGCCTCCAGGGTCGAGACGGCCGTTTATGGTTGTCTC
>PWNO01000308.1 GCA_003557765.1 Bacteroidales bacterium | reverse complement strand
GAACCGCGTACGTTTAGTCGAGAAATGTCATCATAGGAGACCAGGAAACGTGAATCGAATGCAAGTGGTGGCATGGAAGGCCACAATCCGGTAATGAAAAAGGGATAATTATCAATCTTGCTGTTGGATACCGAAAAGTCAAATGATACCACATCCCTTATAGACCCCTTCAGCCCACCGCTAATCTCTGACCGCATGTTTGAGAAAGCAAGCTCTGATGTGGTAGTGTTCATGAATGGGTTGGTTTGGGTAAGCTGTCGCAGGCTTTGCCTTTCCAGTCCGCCCTGTAGCCCCATGTAAAAGATCAGCCGCTGCGGAATTACGGATGCTTCAATCCTTGCAAGCGGCCATGCGCGCAGATCGTATGAGCCATTATTGTCTTCCACGGAGATATTGGCCCCAAGTTCCAGGGTCAGATGGGCATATTCTGCATACACCGAGGGTTCAATCTTGTATATGCCCGAATGATCATAAAATGTATCCCATCCGGAAGGTGAAGCAAAACCAATTCTTTCATTGTAAAAATAGGTTGCCGAAAGATCTAGCTCCAGGTATAGCTTTGATGCCAATCCAAAGGGATCGCGTGAGGCTTCTCTGCCAATCATGGCCTGCGCTCCAAAAAGATGCTCGGTAGCATCATAGCGGTCTGCCAGCCAGTAATGATCAAATCCGAATTGCATTCTTGTCTTTGATGAATCGCTGTGGTTTGTGCCAAAAGAAACACTGGAAAACAGAAAATCGAACCGTTGCCTGTCCCCCCAGGTATTAATATCTGGGAAAACGTTGCTATCACCGGCAAACTTTTCAGGCATTCCGTAATACCTGACCACATCACGGTTAAAAAGCACCTGTCCGTCCAGGGAGGTGTTCCTGAAGAATCGGGTTCCGTAAAGGTGGGCTTTGTTTTTACTAAAAGTGCTGTGTTCATAATCTTGGATATCCTTTCCTGAAGAGCGATGTTTGAGGTGGACGCCCAGTGCGTACTCGTTCGACCGGAGCGTGTTGTAAAACCCTTCAAAATAGGGTGTCTGATACGATCCGTATCCCGCTTTTACCAAACCTTTGTAAAGTCTGGGGAGTGGTTCTCCCCGCATCCTGGCCGGTGTAAGTTGTTCAGGAACAAACCGGGTAACCAGCTTTCGAGGCTGTATGGCATAATTAAAATCCATATCCACCGAAAGGGTATCTGCAATAACGGGATTTATGTTGATCTTAAATGCATCCGAAATGCTGGGTTCGTATGGTGCAACAACCTGAATTTCGTCGATTTCCAGCGGCCTTTGTCCCGAAAGGTCAGTTGTAGCCAGGTGTACAAAAAGCGCTGTGATGGCGCTAATATATGCTATCTTTCTCATAATGAGAGTTTTTGTCTTTTTTATTGTCCAAATTCAACTTCCAGGGTGTCGGTTTCCCTGATTTGCTGCATGCTTTTTTCCATTTCAAGGATGAAATCCAGCTTGTTTTGTGCTTCTTTTCTGATCTCAGCACCGTCATAATTATCAATGATGCTTTGCAGTGTATGTTTTGCCTGAAAAGCGTTGTCTTTTTCCAGGTACACGTCTGCCAGCAGCAAGAAGGTTCTTGCCAACCAGTAATCGTATGCCGTAAGTTTGCTAACATATTCAAATATCTGCTGTTCGGCTTCCTCATAATCCCCTTGCTTAAATGTGATCAGGGCGAGGTTGTACATTGCCTCAGCAGCCCTCAGGTTTTCTGTCAGTTTTTTTGTTTTTGTCAGGGACTCGATGGCAATTTCAGGCTGGTTTAGCTGCTTTGCAGACAGCCCCCGAATCAAGTGTGCTTCCTGTTCTGCTTCGGTCGTGATTTTGTCTATGTTCAGAACAGCCTGAGCTGCATCCAGGGCTTCGGCATGTCGTTCCAGATTGTAATTGGAGCGCATGATCCCGGTACGCGCTGTTAGCATGTTGGCGCGGATGGATGCATGCTCTGCCAATTGACTGTAATAGTTAAGTGCTTGCTCAAAATGTCCCATTTGAAACTTAATACCGGAGGCGCGCAACAGGGCATTTTCAAGAAACTTTGTCCTGGGGCTTTCCACAACAAACCGGTACCCTTCATAGGCCTGTTGTAGCTGTTCACTGCGGAAATAGCATTCGGATTGATAAAAATTAGCATTTACAGCAAAAATGCCATCGGGGAATCGTTCCAGGTAATTTGAAAAACTTTGGATGGCACTGCTGCAGTCGCCTTGCAGGTAGCGGTTTTCAGCAGCCTGATAGGTCAGTGAGTCCTGCTGTGCTGTTGTAATATCAGCAATGCCTAAATCTTGTGTCAGCTGAACAAATTCGTCGACCCTGTCAAGATCTACATAGATCACCTGCATCGCGGCAAGGGCTTCCTGTGCCTGCGATGTTGCAGGGAATTTCCGAATCACCTCCCTGAACATGTTCAACGCCAGTTCATCTTCGTTGTTGTTGTAATGGATGAGACCCGTTTTGAGCATTGCACTTTGCACGTACGTGCTGTTTGGGTGCTGGTTGATCACATAACCGAAGTATTCGTGTGCTTTTGGATTATTGTTGAGGATCAGATAACTGTTGGCGATTTCATATTTGCTGTCGTCAACAAAGGAGGAATGTGGATGTTCATTGATTACCAAACTCATGGTAGCGATCTTTTCTTGGAAGTTACCAAGGATACCAAAAACAAGCCCTTTTTGGAAGACAGCATAATCGGTATCCAGGATATTCATCTCAATGGCCCGGTCATAAAAGGCCATTGCGTTGCGATAATCTTTGTTGATGAAATAGGAGTCTGCCACCCGCAGCACGGCATCATTGATCAAGCGCGGATCATCGTCGCCTGCTCTGATAAATGCCCTGAAAGCTGGGACGGCGGCGCTATATGATTTCTGTTTAAAGTGTGTATATCCGACCGAATAGTTGGCCCGGTTGAAATAGTTCAGCGACCTGGCAGCTGGAGATGCAAGAAATTGCTGATGGGCGTTTCTGGAATTATCGTACTGCCCAAGCCTGAAATATGCTTCTCCTGTCCAGTAAAAGCTTGATGCAAGCAATAATTGGTTTTCCTGATGCACTTGTGTTTTCCTGAAATGATTGATGGCATTTTGGAAGTCACCGTTATTAAAGAGGTCTATCGCCCTAAAGTACGTAACCCTTTGATAAGCTTCACGCAGTCGGGGAGAATCAAGCGTTGTATTTTCAAGCGACTCCAGGGCGTCTTTGTAGTTTCGGGTGGTCAGGTAGAGGTCTACAAGGTATGTATAAGCTTCTTCACGGCGGGGTGAGTCGGGGTATTTATTGATGTATTTTTTAAATGACAGGATTGCCTCATTATATGGGTCATATGATAGCTCAAAGGAGAGAAGGGCATATTTAAACAACGATTCCTGGGCAATATCCTCCATGTAGTCCATTTGGTATGCTTCCCGAAAGGCGTTTCTGGCAAACCGTTTCTGGTTGGTTTGTACGTAGCTGTATCCCAGGTGGAAATAAGCGTTTTGCGCCAATGCTCCTCCCT
>PWNO01000077.1 GCA_003557765.1 Bacteroidales bacterium | reverse complement strand
GCTGGCTCAATGTCGCGGAGATCGAACTGAACGTGATGATCGGTCAATGCCTCAAGCGCCGGATCGACTCGATCGCTGAACTGCGCGACGAGGTCACCGCCTGGCAGGCGCAGCGCGACCGGCTTCAAGCCAAGGTCAACTGGCAGTTCACGACCAACGCCGCGCGCGTCAAGCTGAAACGGCTATATCCGACATTTGATATCTGACATGACACTAGTGTTACTGGAGTGCATTCAGCACTTCCTTAACCACTTGCTCATCGGAGCTACGCCGCCTGACCTCCCCCATAATCTCCTGCGCAAACTTCCATTCTTCAGATCCAAAAGACTCTTTGGCCTTTTGAACTATGGTCTTCACCGCTTCCGCCTGGTGTGAGTCAACCAGATACGGATATTCTGCAGTGAGATAAAACAACGCATCACCTTCACACTTTGATGTAATAATGCACGCTCCGCTATGCGCTGCCGTAAAGCCCTTTAGGAAAGGCTTGAAACCATCAATGGGCCTCCGGTTCCTAACGGCATAATGGTAGCCATAATTTGCCAAAAACGAGACCCAGTCGTCACTGCTGATTTTGGTGTCGACTGATACAAAATCCACGTAACCGGACAAATCCCCCGAATAAGCGGCATTCACCAGTTCTCCGAAATAACCGACCCGTGCTGTCTTGCGCTCGAAGGTCGCTGGTCGGATCCTTTGATCGACATGGTGCGTGATATGGAAGGTGGGACGATGTGCTACTGTTCGCCTGCACCAAATCAATTGCCGGATCGATGCCGCGACCAGTCCATCCACTGCATCGACAATGTCGAGCCGTACCGGGTCGTCAACAAAATCTGCCAATATTCTATTGTTTCGATTCCGAAGAGCGAGTAATTCTTCCGAACTGGTCTCTTTTAAGGCCCCCTTAGTAAAAATAAGGGTCCATCCGGATAAGAGCTTTGCTTCTTGCCGTTCGACGTAGGCAGTCTCGAGCGTGGGAGCGCCTCGCTTCACCAATTCTTGAAGCTGCTTTCCTCTCATTAATGTCGAAGCAACGTTCTGATGCTTCTTCGAATAAACCCATGCGACACGCTTTCGACAAGTGGCGAATTTCTTGGAGCGAGGAACTTCTTCTATATGGTCGGCTTGATGAAGAGCAGTAGCGGCGGCCTGTGTTTCAAGAAGGTGTAAATGTGGGAGCTTTACAGCGAAGTCACTTTCTCTCGTGGTCCCAAACTTCCCGGAGATGACCACGGGCTTCAGATGACCGCTAGCCATGAGGTACGCGAGTAACGCTTGATCTCGGGCTCCATATTGCAAGAACACAGTCCACCAGGCTTCCATCAGATCCCGAACTCTTTGGTCATGATGCGACCTCCATAGGAAGCAAGCTTCGATCTGGCCAGAATACCGCGGTGCTGCCTGTTGGTGGAAAAATTCAAGTTGGTCGATTATATCCACTGAGCTAGTTCGGCAACTTGACAAAATCGCTTCAATCTCAGTGTAAATGTCATCACGCTCGGGGTGGCGAAAAGCTGCAAAGGGAACACCATGAACAGCGAGAGAGGTCGCAAGCTTGTCAAGCATGCCAGCTACGAGAATATTCCCATCAATATATAGTGAAAAATCATATCCCGGGAGCACAAGATGCGGGTTAATCTTATAATATCGATTGGCCTGTATTGAGTCGAGGTCAAGCGGATCAACAACGATAACCCGCCACCCTTTGGCATCCACCGGACCATCACTGAAACAGATAAAGTCAATATCCTCGGATAGGGTTAGCGGCGTATTGATCGCATCATAACCCCCAAACATAGCTGTATATACGCAAATTTTAGTGTTTGCTTTGACGTCGAATGAAAGGTGTTTCTTGATTGTCTTGAACGGCGGGGGATTCGCTCGCGCATGGAGTTTGAGGAACGGCTCTTGACGATTGGTTGGCTCTGAATACTGCTCTATATAGCGAGCCCATGTTTTTTTGGCTGCGTCAAACTGTTTTTGACGGAGGAGGAGTATTCCCTCGCCCTGAAAAATTATCCGAGCACGGACTCCTCGGTTGAAGAGCGCTTGGATCCCTGATAAATAATCATTTAATATAGATTGATCACTAGCACGCTGAAGCACAGACCTGATTTTCGACAACACTTCAGTTTTCGAGAGCGTATCTGGATCACCGACCGTGGATAAACGACGAAGAATCGAGAGTGCCGTTGATGCGTCTCTAGATCTCGATGCCCGCGCAAAAGATTCTACTAGCTCCAAAGTGTAAGCGGTATGGCCGAGTGGTTTAGGTGAGTCATCAAATGAGACACCAAGTCTTCGTTGCATCAGGGCGAGGTTAAATCTCGCCATCGCTAGCAGGGGTTCAGAAAAACCGTTAGCTATAACTAGCTTATAGCAATCAGCGGCCTGTTGAAACGATGCGGCTCTAAAATAAGCATTGCCTTGTTTAATTAGATTTTTGGGTTTCATCACTGACTGTCAGATTGTCGTGGCTTGGTCACTAAAGTCTCTGTGCCCCTAAAAACGCGGCGACCCAGTAGCGTTTGATGCGGCAGCGCTTTGTATATCCAAACGGTCGAGTTGGCAAAAGCAATAGATTTCATGGAAAAGAAAACTTCCTCTGATATCAAAACAGAAAATCGCCTCTCGAAATCGTCCTTGAGATTTATATACGTTTGTTGCGGCTGCCAGTGCTCGAAATTTAATACATCGCTTAGGTGCTTGAAAAACTCCATGGCAGTCTTCTTTTCTCGTAAACCCCCTTCGAATCTCGGCCAATAGCTGCAATGCAAATCTTCCACAACATAAACGCCGCCATAAGTTAAGCGCTGAAACAACTGGCAGAAAGCGGCAATGATATCCGAAGATAGGTGAGAACCGTCATCAATAATTATCGATGGTGGTTTTGCGAGCTGATCTGTGAGTTCGCGAACTGTGGTTGATTCTTTTATATCGCCGATTACAATGCGGATCCGCTTATCAGTAAAACATAATTCACCGCATTTTGGGTCGATGTCGCAGCCAACGAGGGAAGTGGCCAGAGGGAAATATTGCGACCAAACTTCAAGCGAGCCTCCATTCTGAATCCCGATTTCGAGCAGACTTAGTCTTTCATCCCTGTAGGCCGAAAAAATATGGCTGTATAGATCGATATAAGATTCCCATTTGTCGGAGACTTTTCCGTCTGGCGACGCATACAAATGATGAAGCGTTTGTCTACTTGGTGTGTTTTTTGGGTGTTGCCCATCTATGTGTTGCAGCGACGCGCAAATTGGTTGGTTGGCGACGCTGTCAAGGGTATCCAGCTGTTCCGGCGGTGCGCTAGTGCGCGAGATCAGGTTTGTGTATGGATTGAGCGGCTTCGGCAATAAAGCCTCCGCGAATTCCCGCGACCCCAACGCGAATTCGTGCGCGTCGGGGGCTGCGTCCACGAGTTGCTCCACTTGCTGTAAGGCCCGCGCCTTCGTGGACAGGCGATGTTCCGCGCCCGGCATGGCGATGCGCACGGACGTG
>PWNO01000178.1 GCA_003557765.1 Bacteroidales bacterium | reverse complement strand
TGACCGCGCTCCGATTGTCACCGTGATGGGTCACGTCGATCACGGAAAGACGTCGCTCCTTGACCAGATCCGACATTCCAATGTGATTGCAGGTGAGGCAGGTGGCATTACACAGCACATTGGCGCCTATGCTGTCGACCTGGACAATGGTAAACGGATTACCTTCCTGGACACCCCGGGGCACGAAGCTTTTACAGCCATGCGGGCAAGAGGTGCCAAGGTAACGGATGTGGCCATCATCGTGGTGGCTGCCGACGACAGTGTGATGCCCCAGACAGTTGAGGCAATAAATCACGCACAGGCTGCAGGTGTTCCCATCGTAATCGCCATAAACAAAGTGGATAAGGAAAATGCAGTTCCGGAAAAGGTAAAAGAAGAGCTTGCCAATATGAATATCCTGGTGGAAGATTGGGGAGGGAAGTTCCAAAGCCAGGAAATCAGCGCGAAACAGGGTAAAAACATCGACAGCCTGCTGGAAAAGGTCCTGCTCGAATCTGAGATGCTGGAGTTGAAAGCCAATCCTTCAAGAGAAGCCTCAGGAACCGTGATTGAATCTTCGCTGGATAGGGGGCGCGGCTATGTGTCCACCATCCTGGTCCAAAATGGCACCCTGAAAATCGGGGATATCGTAGTAGCCGGCACAACCCAGGGTAAAGTCAAGGCGATGTTCAATGAACGAGGACAACGTGTCAAGGAAGCAGATCCTTCCACACCGGTGCTGATCCTTGGGCTTGATGGCGCCCCGCAGGCGGGTGATACCTTCAATGTCATCGGCAGCGAAAGTGAAGCAAAGGCTATCACGACCAAACGCCAGCAGCTGATCAGGGAACAAGGCCTCCGTACCCAGAAACACATTACGCTTGATGAGATCGGGCGCCGTATTGCCATTGGTGACTTTAAAGAGCTGAATGTCATTGTCAAAGGTGATGTGGATGGCTCCGTGGAAGCATTGAGTGACTCCCTTCTTAAACTGTCAACGGATGAGATCCAGGTGAATATTATCCACAAGGCCGTTGGCCAGATCACTGAAGGAGATGTACTGCTCGCCTCAGCTTCCAATGCGATCATTATTGGGTTCCAGGTGAGGCCATCCATGCCTGCAAGAAAATTGGCCGAACAGGAACAAATTGATATCAGACTTTATAGCGTTATCTATAATGCCATCAATGAGCTGAAGTCTGCAATGGAAGGCATGCTTTCCCCGGAAATTGAGGAGAAAGTGGTGGCCAACCTGGAAGTGCGTGATGTGTTTAAGATATCTAAGGTAGGTACCGTAGCCGGCTGCATAGTGCTCGACGGAAAAATTAACCGCAATAGCAATATCCGGCTTATTCGCGACGGCATTGTGGTTTATACAGGCAACCTGGGCTCGCTTAAACGCTTTAAGGATGATGTGAAAGAGGTGTCATCAGGTTATGAATGCGGGTTGAACATCGACCGTTTCAACGACATCAAAGTGGGTGATGTGATTGAAGCATTTGAAACCGTTGAGGTAGCCCGGAAGCTGGAATAACCACATCGACACCAGTCTCTCCTTTCCAAGCATTTTTACCGGGCATGTAACACCCGATCACTCTTTTTCTCCTATAAACCAGGTGTTTGCAAGACCGGAGAAACCAAATGAGCCGTGCCGGATTCATTGATACACATGGGAAGATGATGTGATGGTCAGCCTGGAAGTGGCCCGAATTGTGCGGCCGGCCCTTACTTCTGCAGCAGTGAGGGATAAACGCAGTGATCAACTTGTGCAGCATATCGAATAATATAATACATGAATACCCCCATTAAGGCATAAGCGCCATGACTAAACTACACATTCATTTCCAACAGGCTTTGCCATTCATCAGCCAGGAGGAGATTGCCCTTCTGGAAAAGGAGGTCAGCCTCTGCAGAAAGTTATTGTATAAGAAAACAGGCCAGGGAAGTGATTTCCTTGGCTGGATTGATCTGCCCGAAAACATTGATCCGGGGCTGATCCAAAACATCCGCAAAGACGCTGCAAAGATCAGGGCGCAATCTGATGTGGTTGTCGTGGTGGGCATCGGTGGCTCATACCTTGGCGCACGGGCAGTGATTGAAGCTTTGGACGGCCCATTCGACCGCTATGATAACAGCAAGACGCGGGTGTTGTATGCAGGTCATCACCTGGATGAAGACTACCATCACGCCCTCTTGCAATACCTGAAAGACAAATCATACTCCGTGATTGTGATCTCCAAATCCGGTACCACCACGGAGCCGGCCATTGCGTTCAGGCTATTGAGAAAACAGCTTGAAGAAAAATTCGGGAAGGAAAAGGCTTCAGAAAGGATCTTTGCCATCACCGACGCAAATAAAGGTGCACTGAAACAGCTTGCCAACGAACAGGGCTATACCAGCTATGTGATTCCTGATGATGTGGGTGGCCGCTACTCGGTGCTCACGCCGGTAGGACTGCTTCCCATTGCGGTTGCCGGTCATGACATTGAAGCCCTCCTCTCGGGGGCAAGGGATATGGCCGTATACCTGCGAAAACAAGAGAAACTGCATGACAACCCAGCTTCCCTTTATGCTTTACTGCGCAATATGCTTTACAGGAAAGGGCGCACCATCGAAATCCTGGCCAGCTATACACCAGCTATGCAATACATGACAGAGTGGTGGAAACAGCTCTATGGAGAAAGCGAAGGCAAAGAGGGCAAAGGCATCTTTCCTGCCGGTGTGCACTTTACCACCGACCTGCATTCTATGGGGCAATACATCCAGGATGGCATAAAAAATTTCTTTGAAACCATTGTTACTATCAGTGCGCCTGCATATTCGGCCCGCATCCCTGCCGACCCTGAAGACCTTGACGGGCTTAACTGCTTGCAGGGCAAATCACTGGGCCATGTGAATGCCATGGCCTCAAAGGGTACGATGCTGGCTCACGTAGACGGAGGTGTGCCTAACCTGGAGATTGAGATGCCTGCACTTAACGCATATCACCTCGGAGAGTTAATCTATTTCTTTGAGATGGCTTGTGCCATCAGCGGCTATATGCTGGGTGTAAATCCTTTTGACCAGCCTGGCGTCGAGAAGTATAAACGCAACATGTTTGCCTTGCTTGAGATGCCCGGTTTTGAAGAAGCAGCAGCAGCGCTGAGAAAGCGCCTGGACAAGTAGATGCAGCACACTGATCTTGAAGTGAACGCATGAGGGAGTGTCATGCTTTGTTTCCTGAAACCACAATGGTGATCTCACCCTTTACCTTTCTTTCACTAAATGTTGCTGTCAGTTCCGCGAGGCTGCCCCTTATGTGTTCTTCATAAATTTTGCTGATCTCTCGCGAAACACATGCAAGGCGCTTCTCGCCAAAGGTTTCTGCAAATGCAGTGAGTGTTTTCAATATGCGGTGCGGGGATTCATAAAAAACCATTGTGCGTTGTTCTGTGGCGAGTTCTCGCAGACGTGTCTGCCTGCCTTTTTTTGCAGGCAGAAAGCCTTCAAAGCAAAAACGCTCGCAAGGCAAACCGCTTGCTACAAGCGCTGGCAGAAATGCGGCTGCCCCCGGCAATACCTCCACACGAATGGCTTTGCTGATGCACTCCCGCACAAGCAAAAATCCTGCATCAGAGATGGCAGGTGTGCCTGCATCACTGACAAGTGCCAGACTGGCGCCGGATTCCAATCTTTTTATCATGCTGTCCAGTACGCGATGTTCGTTGTGCTGGTGATAGGACAACATTGGCGTGTCGATAGAAAAATGCTTAAGCAACTTTCCTGTCACACGCGTGTCCTCAGTCAGGATATGATCAGCCTCCTGCAGCACGCGGATGGCCCTGAAGGTCATGTCTTCAAGATTGCCGATGGGCGTAGGTACAAGGAATAAACCTGACATGCTTTATGCTGATTGAATAAAAATGCCTGGAATGATTGTCTGCTTTTTATAGCTCATGCAGCCCTGAGACGTTATGAGGTGTCCCGGGTTGCTGATGGATCACAGATATCTCCTGTGAACAAGCTGGGCAAGTTTTTCTATGGTGTCTGCTGATCGTGTGGCATCCCAGGATTGTTCCACTCCCAGTACGTTCAGGTATTCAAAAGCAGTCCCGGCATCCTCCATGTCATTGAGTTTGGCTATCGCATCCTGGTATTCCTGGATGTCGCCGTCAAAAAGCTCATTGATGAAAAGAAACTTTTCATTGACCCCGATGGCATCCTTCAGGTTGGCAATAGGCTGATTCTGCATCCGTTCACCAATGCTTTTGTCTTCTTTCTCAACAGAAATGCGTTTGTGCAGGCTGTCATCCTTATCTGTCATATAGGTGTCGCCAATGGTGCGGTCACTGTATTCCGAGAGAATGTCAATTACGGCCCTGTTGCCATTGTTGTTTTTCGCTTTGGCCTGCGGGGCGGCTTGTGCCTGTTTCTGCTCCTGTTGTTGCCCCTTCACAGGCTCGCCTGAGCCCGGAGGTTGAACTTGCTGCCGGGCGGCTGGTGGATCTGTCAATGGAGCATCTGATGATGGTTCGGATCTTGTCGTTGGCTTTTCGGGCTCCGCATCTTGTCGAGTTATGTCTTCTTCAGCCTCACCGGGCCTGACAAAACCTTCCACAGGATGGTCGGGTTTGGTTCCCTCCCGGGATGCTATACCGGACTGGTCAGAAGCCGTATGTTTATCCTTATTCTCCGGTCTGTTATCCGGAATGTCCTGGTTTTGTGAGCCAGTCATTTCATGGGTGTGTAAGGGATCACGGAGCGGAGGGGGATCCGGTTGAGGACCGGCTGTGGACTGGTCCGGAGTTGTCTCATCTGGTGTATTTGTCTCCTTTTTGGGTGATAGGGTATCAGAAGCGGAATCCATCCTGGCGCGCTCCGAAATGATGCCCCGCAGCAAATCCAGGCGCCTGTATAGCTGCCGGATGTCATCCTTCGCGAGGTCGATGTCAAGCAATGCATCGCCAGAAGCGTTTTTTCTGTTGATCTTTAGGGCGCGTGTGACGATGTCATCCAGCAACTGATTGACCTCTTGCATGATATCCTGTGACTTCATAAATAATTTTGTAATGAATATAATTTCTTAACTGAAATAAAAAACGGTGTAAAGTTATTGTTTATTTTTGTGATGAGCAGGCTTTTTATCCTTGTTTCTGTAAGTATGAAATCCTGATGTCAAAGACAAACTGCTGACAACCAATGTTTTTGGAAAACGATGTACAACGGCCGGGAACCCGCGGATGGATTGAGGTGATCTGCTGGAGTATGTTTTCCGGCAAAACATAAGAGCTGATCCGGCGACTGAAACGTGCACGCATTGCACAGCTTAAGGTCGAGATCTTCAAGCCCGGCGTGGATACACGTTATGATGAAGAGAAGGTGGTGTCGCACGATGAGAATGAGATCATGTCAACCCCGGTCCCGGCTTCTTCCAATATCCTGCTGATGGCCAATGATGTGGATGTCATTGGCATTGATGAAGCCCAGTTTTTTGATGCAGAATTACCCAACGTATGTAATCAGCTTGCCGATGCTGGTCTCAGAGTGATTGTGGCCGGTCTGGACATGGATTTTGCCGGTAAGCCTTTCGGCCCCATTCCTGCACTCCTGGCTACCGCCGAATATATCACCAAGGTGCATGCCGTATGTGTGAAATGCGGCAACCTGGCGCAGTATTCACATCGTACGGTAGCTGATAAAAACCTGGTTCTTCTTGGGGAAACCGACGCGTATGAACCCCTTTGCAGGAGTTGCTATGCCAAGGCCAACAAATAATCCGGCATGAAGGAATCCGCATCCATGCGAACACACAAAGGCATGAAATATTTCAGGAAGCCAGAGATTATCCGCCGGGTTACCCGGCGTTGGGATGAAGTCAGGATTTATCGTCCAGCTTAAGTACAGCCATGAAAGCCTGCTGAGGCACCTCCACATTGCCAACCTGGCGCATCCTTTTCTTGCCCTTTTTCTGTTTTTCAAGCAATTTTCTTTTTCGGGTGATGTCACCACCATAACATTTGGCGGTTACATCCTTGCGAAGGGCTTTGACTGTTTCACGGGCAATGATCTTTGACCCAATGCCTGCCTGGATGGCGATGTCATATTGCTGCCTGGGAATGAGTTCTTTGAGCTTCAGGCAGATGCGTTTGCCGAAATCATAAGCGTTCTCTCTGTGAATAAGGGCCGAGAGTGCATCCACATGGTCGCCATTAAGCAGGATATCCAGTTTGATCAGGTTGGAGGGCTTGTATCCAATGGGATGGTAATCAAAGGATGCATATCCCCGCGAAATGGTTTTCAACTTGTCGTAAAAGTCAAATACAATCTCCGCCAGGGGCATTTCGAAGGTCAGTTCTACCCTGTCGGTGGTAAGATAAATCTGGTTTTTGACAATCCCTCTTTTATCGAGGCAAAGGGACATCACCGGGCCGACATATTCTGCCTTGGTGATGATCTGGGCTGAAATGTAGGGCTCTTCAATGGATTCGAGTTCATTTGGCCCCGGCATATCTGAAGGGTTGTTGACGATTTTCAGCTCGCCCTGGTTGGTGTAAGCATGGTAAGACACGTTGGGCACCGTGTTGATCACCGTCATGTCGAACTCCCTTTCGAGGCGCTCCTGGACAATTTCCATATGCAGCATTCCAAGAAAGCCGCATCTGAAGCCGAAGCCCAGGGCAGCCGATGACTCGGGTTCATAGGTCAGTGAGGCATCATTAAGCTGGAGTTTTTCCATGGAGGCACGAAGCTCTTCAAATTCGTCTGTGTCGACCGGGTAGATGCCCGCAAAAACCATCGGCTTAACGTTTTCGAAGCCCCGCACGGGCTTGTCGGTGGGGTGTTTGACATGGGTGATGGTGTCGCCAACCTTCACCTCGCGGGCATCCTTAATCCCGGAGATGATGTAGCCTACATCTCCGGCAGAGATCTCTTTACGCGGATGCTGGTCAATTTTGAGCACGCCCACCTCATCTGCGTGATATTGCCTTTTGGTATTCATGAATTGCACATGGTCGTGCTGTTTGATCTTGCCGTCGTAAACCCGGAAATAGGCAACCACACCCCTGAACGGATTATATATGCTGTCGAAGATAAGCGCTTTTAATGGCGCCTCAGGATCCCCTTTAGGTGGCGGGATCCGCTCTATGATGGCCTTCAATACATTCTCCACACCAAAGCCCAACTTGCCACTGGCAGGGATCACCTCATCCGGATCACATCCGATGAGATCTACGATCTCGTCGGTGACTTCTTCCGGCATGGCACCGGGAAGGTCCATTTTGTTCAACACCGGTATGATCACCAAGTCATAATCCAATGCAAGATACAGGTTGGAAATGGTCTGTGCTTCAATCCCCTGAGATGCATCCACGATAAGCAAGGCCCCTTCGCAAGCGGCAATGGAACGCGACACTTCATAACTGAAATCAACATGTCCCGGCGTGTCGATCAGGTTTAGCCTGTATGCTACATCCTCGTGCGTATAGTCCATCTGTATGGCGTGGCTCTTGATCGTGATACCACGCTCGCGCTCCAGGTCCATGCTATCGAGCATCTGGTCCTGGAAATCCCGTGCAGTGATGGTGTTGGTCATCTGCAGCAAACGGTCGGCCAGCGTGCTCTTTCCGTGGTCAATGTGGGCAATGATGCAAAAATTGCGGATGTTTTCCATAGCCTGCAAAAGTACAATTAAAAAACGATATTTTTCCCTTTCCCGCATCTTTAGCAGAGGTAAAAAAACAGCTAAGCTGTCTATTTTTGATTAATTTTGAAGGCCTAAAGGATAATAAAGCTTCCGCCCCAACGTATTGACAAAGAAGGTTGAGGCTGAGGCTGCGGTTAAGGTTCGTCATCCCGAACGAAGTGAGGGATCTCAATAATCACTGGTCAAAGCCTTGGAAAACCCACACTTTTAGACCTCTTATGACATTTCGACATTATATTAAACACATGAACCATAAAAAAATTCTGCTGGTCCTGCTTGTCCCGCTGGTTTTCAGCCTGCAAGCACTCGCTGATATCAATTATCCGATAGATGTTCAGGACGGACAAACGGTTGAAACCTGCTCCGGCAACTTTGTAGACCCAAGCGGGGGAGATGCCCTCAGCCACTACAACCCCGAAGCGAACCACACCATTACCTTTGCCAGCAACGACGAAAACCAACCACACCTGGCACTTCATTTTGAATTGTTCAGCCTCGGGGGAAACGACACATTATACGTATATGATGGTGCCAGCCGGGATGCACCTTTGCTTATGGAAGCAACTGGCCAGTCACTGCATGATGAGACCGTCTACGCATCTACTGGCAGCCTGCATTTTCATTTTGTGTCATCCGGTTTTGATCCGGATGACCCGGATGATGTGGACGATCGCCTGGGCTGGTTTGCCGCAGTTTCCTGTAACACGTTGTGCGATCTTTTCAGCGTCGCAATTGACCCCCTGGATGGCCTCACCCAATGCCCGGTTGACCCAGAACCCGTTTCTTTTCAGGCGGAAGCTTATTACCTGGCTGAAAATATTGATTATGATCCGGCGCTTTTTGAATTTACCTGGACAATAGAAGGACAAAGTTTGGCAGGGCAGGATCAAAGCTTTTTATTTGAAGAACCGGGAGCTTATGTGGTGAATGTGTTAGCACGTGACCCCGGAAACGAATGTGAGGCGACTGCCTATGAAGTACATATGGTGGCTACGATTCCGCATTTTACCGGCACCAGCATTTCGGCCGACAGTGCCTGTGCGGAAGAGCCGTTCACCCTCTATGGCATTGGAAATGTTGAGGCCTGGACTGGTTTTCCTATAGCTGTGGATGAAGATGAGCCCGTGCTGGTCGGCCTTGATGACGCCTATCTGTACGCATCCTCCCTCGAGTTTGATGTGTTTACCGAAGGCATGGAGGTGCTCTCAGCAGAAGACATTGACAGGATCTGCGTAATGATCGAACACGTGGACCAGTCGCAGGTCACTTTTGAGCTGGAATCGCCACAAGGCGATGTGGTAGTACTTAAAAGCCACGGTGGCCCATCTGCAAACCTTGGTGAACCGGTAGTCTGGGAAGATGATGTTCCGGGAACACCATATACCTATTGTTTCTCCCCCATAGCTGAGTTTGGTACGATGGGAGAAACCACCCCGCAGTTTTATGAATATACCGACAATGCCGGTAACTACTATTTTAATGCTGCCTATATGCCGCCTGGAAACTATACACCTGACGAAAGCCTGAATGGTTTTGCGGGAAGTACGTTGAACGGCACGTGGACACTTCGTGTGGAAGATCATACCATTGGAGAGGGGCAAACTGGCCATGTCTTTGGCTGGAGCATGCTCTTTGATGATCAGTTCTATCCGGACTCCCTGATCTTTATCCCAGAAATATCCGATGGCCAGTGGTACCATAATGGCAACCCCATCAACACGAATATTGACGCACAAGGGAATTACATCGCCAGCACCTATATGGATATCCCAGGTGTCTATGACTTCCTGTTTGAGATCACCGACAACTTTGGGTGTATTTATGATACCACCTTGACAATAAATATTTTATCACTTCCCGAGGCTGAAATTGAATCGGAGCTGGAAATACCCATCTGTGAGGGTGATTCCACCTTGCTCACCGTCCGTCCACTGAACCACGACGGGTTTGAATGGAAGTATCAATGGCAGTTTGGTGGTGTTGATCTTCCGGAACGTACCTATGACACCCTCATGGTGAAGGAACCCGGCCTCTATACGGTGGAGATCACCGACACGATCACCGGATGTGTGGCCTACATAGACAAGGACGTGTCCGATCAGAACTGCGACCTGACCATCCCCAATGTGTTTACGCCCAATGCAGATGGCATCAATGATGAGTTTGAGATTGAAAACCTGGAGCATTATCCGGGCGCCAGGATGATCATTTACAATCGCTGGGGGCAAAAGGTGTTTGAGCACAACGACTATTACAACAACTGGTGGGATGGAGATGGTGCACCTGATGGCACCTACTTTTATGTGTTGCAGTATACGC
Organism: Bacteroidales bacterium; assembly: GCA_003557765.1. Next base: position 30,382 of record PWNO01000178.1, on the reverse strand, counting down.
GGATGGGGAAAACACGATATGCCGAGGGCACGGTGACCATTATCCGTTAACGTGTACTCGTTATTTTGGTGTTTTCTCAGCTGCTGAATGATTTTCCTTTGCTTACGCAACAGACTTCCCCTGTCGCTGCAGTTATTTGCCGGCCTCATTTTAATACAGGACAAGCATTGTGGCATAATGCATACGGCAATATGGATAAGCCACCAGCACTTTTCTGCCATGAATATTACAAGATTAATTTTTGTGTTTACAGCGAATACATTATTTTTGGCCTCTGTTTTCTCAGTAAGTCAAACAATAAGATAATACATTATGGCCAAAATGGACGAAACCAAAGGGGGTGTTTTTCAGCGAATACTCGACAAGGTAGAGATTATCGGTAACAAATTGCCCCAACCGGTAACCTTGTTTGCAATATTGATGGGCGTGGTATTGCTTTTGAGCTGGATATTCAGCGGAGTATCAGTTGTTCGCCCTGGTACAGGCGCGGATACAGGTGTTGAAGCAGAATATATTGTCGTTGAAAACCTCCTGACCAAGGAAGGTATTCAGCGGGTTTTCACCAACCTGGTTGAAGTATTTGCCACCTTCCCGCCACTGGGACTGGTGCTTGTGGTTATGTTAGGTATTGGCGTGGCCGAGCACACCGGGATGATCTCGGTAGCCCTGCGTGTCTTTGTTTCCAAAGTTCCCAAGTACCTGATCACATTTTCCATTGTTGTAGCGGGTATGGTCAGCTCTGTGGCTGCTGATGCGGGCTATGTGGTGTTAATACCCATGGGTGCGGCACTCTTTTTAGGGATGGGGAGGCATCCGCTGGCAGGTATTGCCGCTGCCTTTGCCGGGGTATCCGGTGGTTTTGGCGCCAACTTCCTGCCTACCGGACTTGACCCCATGATCGCTGCTTTTACCGAGCCGGCAGCCAACATCATCGACCCCGATTATACGGTGAACCCGCTTTCGAACTATTACCTGATGGCTGCCTCCGTGCCACTGGTCGGCCTGGCCGGCACCTATATCACTGAAAAGATTGTGGTGCCACGCCTGGGAGAATATCGTCCGGATAGCGACCTGGCCATCGAAGACACCAATAATGACGTAAAACCCCATGAGCGCAAGGCGCTTAAATGGTCACTATTCTCTATCCTTACTGTGGTGGTCCTTGTAGCGATTGCAGTAGTGCCTGCCGATGGGTTGCTGCGTGGCGAGTATGACCCGGTAACAGGAGTAAACAGCTTCCGTCCGTTCTACGATTCGCTTGTGCCCATCATGTTTATCATCTTCTTTACCGGCGGCCTGGTTTACGGAATCGTGTCCAGGACAATTAAAAGCGATAAGGATGTGTCTGACATGACAGCCAAGTCGATGTCTACCATGGGGCTCTATATCGTCATCGCCTTCGTGGCAGCCCAGTTTGTGGCCTATTTCAACTGGTCCAACCTGGGAAGCATCCTCGCAGTGAAAGGTTCCGACGGACTGGAAGCGATCGGATTTACCGGCATTCCTTTGCTTGTGGCTTTTATCATCATAGCCTCCTTCGTAAACCTGATCATGGGAAGCGCTTCAGCCAAGTGGGCCCTGCTGGCACCCATTTTTGTCCCCATGCTCATGCTTATGGGCTATTCTCCTGAGCTTACGCAAGCTGCATACCGTATCGGTGACTCCTATTCCAACATCCCGACCCCGCTGCTGCCCTATTTCCCGCTGGTAATCGTGTTTGCACAGAAATACGACAAAACAGCCGGCATCGGGACACTTATTTCCATGATGCTGCCCTATGCCATTGCCTTCATGTTAGCCAGGATCCCCATGTTCGTGATCTGGATCATGCTGGGTATCCCACTGGGTATTGAGGGGCCCATTGAGTATCCGAGTGAACGCGGATCACAGCAGCCAGAAGAGGTGTTGCTGGAGGAAACCTATGTATCTAAAGAACAATTAGCATATCATACGCTGTATATAGAATCGTTTTGATTCTCAAGCAGGTCTTTTGGTTTGAGGTTTAAAGCCTGAAGTTTGATGTTGCCCGTTTTTTCATGAACTAAAGGTTTTGAAAAAGCTATACACTTCAAATCTCAAGCTTTAAACCTCACTTTTTTTAATGGCATGCAAGACACTACGACAGACCCCTGGAAGTGGCGTTTCGAAATGGCACAGGCAATTGCCGATGCCCTGAACATGGAAGCTTTTGGTGTGAAGGCCATCTATCTCATTGGCAGTGTGAAAACTGGTGACGTGGGTCCATGTAGCGACATTGACCTGTTGGCTTATTGTAAGCCCGACAAAAGCAAGCAGGCCTTGTTGCGTACCTGGTGTGAAGGTTGGGGGCTTGCATTGGCTCATATCAATGCCGTTGAAACAGGTTATGAGGCAAAAGGAAGTCTGGTCGATCTGCACATCATCACCGATGCGGACATCGAACAAAAAGACAGCTTTGCCGTTATGCTGGAGTCGGCAGTCAATAAACCCCGCTTGCTACGAAAACAGGCAGACCATGCGTGATGTGTTCTTTTTTGTGTCGGACCTCCATGGCCATGTGGAAAAATATGAGAAACTGTTTTTCCATATTCGCCGTAAACGGCCCCACGCCGTGTTTTTTGGTGGCGACCTTTTACCTCCCGGACTGCAATACAAAGCCAGCAGCAAGGCGGTGTCCGTACCTTTTGTGGATGGCTTTCTTGCCCCTGCATTCCAAACCCTGAAAAAAGAACTTAAGGATGCGTATCCGGAGGTATTTATCATTCTTGGCAATGACGATCCGCGGAGTGAGGAAAGGGCCTTCGTAAAGCATGACGATGAAGGGCTATGGCACTATATGCACATGAAGAAAAAAATCCTGGATGATTTTTGGGTGTATGGCTATGCCATGGTACCTCCCACACCATTCCTGCTGAAAGACTGGGAGCAGTACGATGTGTCGAGGTATGTGGACCCCGGCTGTGTCCATCCTTCAGAAGGATACCGGACGGTCAAGCCCACTGAAGACACCGGGTTTTCTACCATCAAAAAAGACCTGCAGGTCCTTGCCGGTAATGATGACCTTTCCCGTGCCATTTTTTTGTTTCATTCGCCCCCATACAAAACGGCGCTGGACCGGGCAGGCCTCGACGGGGTCATGGTGGATCACGTACCTGTCGACGTACACGTGGGCAGCATTGCGATCAAGGAGTTTATAGAGGTCAGGCAGCCTATGCTGACCCTGCATGGCCATATTCATGAGTCTGCAAAGATTACCGGGAGCTGGAAAGAACAAATCGGTGACACCATGGCGTATTCTGCTGCCTATGACGGTCCTGGGCTCGCCCTGGTCCATTTCACCAATAAATGCCTCCGAAGCGCCGAACGACTCATCCTGTAAGGCATGGTCTACATTACATCTTTCTTGTAAATTTGCATAACAACCATTGTCATCGCTTATGCCTGTCACCCATATCCATAAGAAGCACCTCAATACCTGTAAGCTGGTCAACCGCCGACGCATCGCAGATGCCATGGTGCTGCTGCGCCAGATGATCCATGATACAGGCAAGGAATACCTGAATGAACGCTTGAATGAGCTGCAGGAAACTTATTCACAGCTGCTGCAGCACGCCTTTTCTGGTGTAGATGATCCCGAACGGGAGAAGATTTACAATTACCTGATGCGTACCATCCTGGAAATGGCCGACCAACTGAAAGAAACCCATTTGATGGAATTGGGGAAGGGACAGGTGTATCATCTGAAAAAAGTATGGCACCAGCGCAAGGCATCTGAACAGATCGAGGCCATGCAACTTTTGGAAGACCTGACTTTTGATGATGAGCTTGCAGACCTGCTTAAAGATGTGCAGGTAGGTGAGGCCGGTGATATGGCTGACCGGAGGAAAGCCTTGAGTGACCTGTTTCACATCATATGGCTTGCTGACAAGTATTCTGAAGAGGAAAACAAACTTTTGGAAACCACTTGCGACGCGGATAAATTGCCCTGGCACGACAAAGCACTTATTGTTAGTGCTTTGACCCTTAGCCTGCTGCGCTATTTTGACGTGAGTAAGTTCATACTGCTGTTCCGTTTTGTGGAAAAACAAGAAGAACTTGTTTGGGAGCGCGCATTAATTGGGCTTTTTCTGGCTTTTCTAAAATATAATGACAGGCATCGCCTGTATCCCGCTCTGGAAGAAAAAAGCCTTGCGCTGCAGGATCTTGAGCACATCGAGGCACACATTGAAGCCATTCTCGTACAATTCATCAAATCACGTGAGACCAAGAAAGTACAGAAAAAGTGGGAGCAGGAGATCATGCCGGAGATCATGAAGATGCGGCCGAAGATCGAAGAGAAGCTAGACCTGGACAACATCTTTAGTGACCCGCTGGAAGAAGAGAAGAATCCCGACTGGGAAACTGTGTTTGAGGATGCACCTGACTTGCTGAACAAACTTCAGGAACTTACTGAGATGCAGATGGACGGAATGGACGTCTTCATCAGTGCGTTCTCACGCCTGAAACACTTCCCCTTTTTCCGGGAGATCAGCAACTGGTTTCTGCCTTTTTATGAAGAAAACCCGGATATTACACCAGCCGCAGAAAGTCAGGATCAGGGCATCGACCTTTCACCGCTTATTGAAAAGCTGGAAAGCACCTATTTTATGTGCAATTCAGATAAATATTCATTTTGCCTCAACCTGGCGATGGTTCCGGACCAGCAAAAAGCCATGATGATGAACATGCTGAATGCAGAAATGGAAAACATCTCTGAGCTGGAGAAAGACCAGGACGCAATCAGCAACCTGGCCCGCACAAAAAGCATTTTCACACAATACTTTCAGGATCTGTACCGCTTTCATAAATTGCATCCCTGGCGTGCGGACTTTGAAGATGTGTTTGAGTTTGACCTTGACCTGTATGAGGTTCGCTTTGTCAATCATCTGGTTTATAGGGATAAAACAGTGCGCAATATTGCGGAGTTTCTCTTCGATAAACAATTTTATGATGATGCCTTGCGCATCTTCCTGTCCGTCATCGCACATGATACCAGCAATATTGAGCTTTTTGAGAAAATTGCCTTCTGTTATGAAAAGACAGGGAATATTTCACAAGCATATGCATATTACAAGAAGGCTGACCTGATTGAAACAGACCGTTTATGGATTACCCGGAAAATGGCCTGGTGTGCCAAGATGCTCAACGAGTGGGAAGAAGCCCTGCGGCACTATCGACATGCCGAAAAACAGGCGCCCGAAGACATGCGTATCCAGGCAAACATCGGGCAATGCCTCATCCACCTTGAAAGGTATGAAGAAGCACTGGATTATTATTTTAAGGTAGAGGTGCTTGCACCGGAAAACCATAAGATAAGAAGGCCCCTGGCCTGGTGCTCCTTTTTGTTGGGCAAGTTTGACACTGCAAGCGACTACCTGGAAAGACTCCTGGAAAAAGAGCCGGGAAACCATTTTGACCTGCTTAACCTGGGCCACGTACGTTGGTGCCAGGGCGACCCCATGGATGCATTCAAAAATTACGTGCAAAGCATCTTTGCATGGAAAAGCATCAAAGACTTCGAACAATCTTTTAATGAAGACCGTAAACATCTGGCCAATCACGGAATAAATCACAACGATATGGACCTGATGCTGGATTACCTCAAAATACAGGTGCGCAGCCGTCAGAATAAGTAAGGAAGCATCCTGTCATACCCTTTCCCCTGGACAATCAATGTAGTTGCGTGGAACACCCCATGCCACTTCCATACAGGCATGATTGTGCGGCTCAACAAGATAGAGTGGACGGCATATTTTTTTTCATGTCACGCAGCGTTTTCTGTAATCTGTTCGTCATATAATTGTGCGTCGCGAGGATTGTTGACCTAAAGTTCTTTTTTTACTGACAACATACAAAACTGTTGAACGTATCCCGGGGGAGTTCAGCCACCGGGTGTTTTTCTCCTTTTTTCCAAATATTTCATTTTTTTAGGTTTTGTATTCGTTTCAGGGGATACGGAAATGGCCGCTATTAGCTTCTTATGCTGCACCAAAGCAGAAGCGCAAAAGCAACATTGACCAACACCAACTAACCGGGCGGCCATTTCCCTGAAACGTTTCTAACGATGAGTGTTTTACTGCAAACATTACCCGCTTGAGCGACCAATCAACACATTGCTCGGGCGGGTTTTTTAATTGCAGGCTTTATGTATTGATTGCCACTGTGATGATGTATAGGATGTTTTTTATCATAATCATGCAGATGTCCTTTTTACTGGCCCTGAGCCTGGCGGCCTGCCAAAAGGATGATGAGATGTACGACCTGGATGGGGTTGTAATGCTTGAACTCAGAGAGTACGCCACGGACGGGGAAAGAAAGCTTGGCCTTTACGCCGAAACAAAAGATGGATACCCATGCCTCAACTTTCTGATTGATTATGAGCTTACCCATGTATCCGATGGCATCCACCTGCACTTCCTTGGAGTTAAAGCCCCCACGGTATGCCTTACTGCAATAGGTCCTGCCAAAGCCTTTGTTGATTTTGGCAAGATGGATGACGGGCTGCATCAGCTTCATTTCAAGCTTAATAACGAGCACTCACAAGGCAGTCTCCTGGTATCAGAAACACTGATGGAGTTAAACATCGCATCCATGCCCCCTGCATCTCTGGTGTTTAAAGAGCATGAGATGGTTCGACTAGAAAATTACCATGCGTGGGGATATATCCACGCCAAGTCAACAAAGCCTGATATGGAAATGGCTGCTTTTTTTGAGGATCTGTGGGATATTGGGGCAAAGAAGGAAAGCCTGGAACCAGGGAATTACGGTTTTTTCCGAATCACTGAAGAAAACTGGTATTTTTTTGAAAACATGCAGCAATACCGGCCGCAAAACCCTTTTGTTGTTCAGTTTGATGAAGAATTTGATCAGTTATGTGACCTGGCAGATGACTATAGTGAACAGTTTGTAATTGTGCTGTATAATACATGGGGCCATTATCACCATAATCAGCAACAATAAAATCACCGCTCTTTGATATTTACACTTCTGCAAAAAGAACAGGGAATTTTTTATCTTTGTGAAGATAACACTGTTTTTTTGTGGAAAACCTGAAGAAAATATTAAAAGGTTGCCTGCAGCAACGTCGGTCTGATCAATACCGGCTGTATGCCATGTTCTCCAGGCAGATGTTTGGGATTTGCATAAGGTATGCCGCCAGTTATGATGAAGCCCAGGACATGCTGCAGGAGGGCTTTATCAAGGTCTTTTCCAAATTATCCTCTTATAGTGGAAAAGGTGCATTTGAAGGATGGATCAGACAGATTTTTGTACATGTGGCCATAGAAAAGTACCGTGAGCGTATATATCACCTGCCGGTTGAAGATGTGGTTGATTATGAGGCGTATGTGTATCAAAACCAGGGGGTTAGCGCCCTGCATGTCAGGGATATCCTGCGGTTCGTGCAAAAGCTGCCATTGCAGTATCGCATGGTTTTTAACCTGTATGCACTGGAGGGTTACAGCCATAAAGAGATAGCCAGGGAGCTGAATATCAGTGAGTCCACCTCTCGCTCCAACCTGGCCCGGGCCAGAATGTTATTGAAAGATAAGTTAAACCAGGAAGTCAAACTGGAAGTCAAGGCGATTTGACATACATCAATGGACAGACATTACATAGACAAGAGAGTCAGTGAAGAGCTGGAAGGCCTGGAGGTCAATCCTCCCGTTGAGGCCTGGCTGGCTGTTTCCGATGCGCTGGACCGGCAGGCGCGACGTCGTCGCTTACCGCTGCTCATGGGCATGGCCGCTTCATTTGTTATGTTCATCGCCGCCGCACTTTCCATTTGGCTGCTGCAACCCTTTGCCGTGCAACCGGATTGGATGGCTGAGCGGGAGGGGTTGCCTGATGCATTGGAAAGCATTGCTGCTGGCCCGCTGGCGCAGACACATGACCAATCCCCTCCCGAAGCCCGCCCGCTTAATTGGCATGCAAGCCATGATACACCCCCGGCAGCAGATAATGTACCCGAAAGCTCAATTGCTCCGCCAATGGGTGGGATTGGCGGCGAAGTTGTGATGCCAGTCAGCCGGCATGCACTTGCCTTAGCTGATGACTTGCCGCTGATTCCCGTTGCCCCTGCGTTGCAGACATCGGCAGACGGCATGCTTTCATCTGTGTTTGCCAGTCGTGAAACTAAAGCTGCGAGCGGCAAATTCAGCCTGGGGGTGCATATGTCCCCAAGGCAAAACCAAAGGCTGCTTGCCAGGAACAGTGAGCTGCATAACCGTATTCCCTTTGAATCGCTTGAGGAAGGCTTGCTTACCTATGGTATGGGTATACATTTCAACTATGAGCTGAGTCCGGGAATATCCGTCCAGACCGGCATAAACTATGTTGCCACCGGACAGCATGTACATGATATCGTGGCATATCAGCACCCAGGCGAACTTCCCGTCTTTGAAGCCGACAGGCAGACCGGTATCTTGACGCATCCGCAAAGAATAATTACTTCACAAGGGGGGATCCGTTTCCATGATCCGTATCACTATTTTGCTGATGTGCAATCCAGTCGTGTAATCACTGAAAACCAATCCAAGGCTGGCATCGAGGTCAGAAGTCTCAGGAAAACACATGAAGGCCTTACACAGGTATTTCGCTTCCTGGAAGTCCCCCTCATTTTCAGATATACATTGGCCGAAGGCTTGGTAGGAATACACCTGAAAGGTGGTGCCTCCGGTAATTTTTTATTGCAGAATGAGGTGTTTGCCGGTAAAAACATGCAGCAGCCTTCCATTGGAGAAACATACGGAATCAGGCATTTCAATGTGTCAGCCATAGGCGGAGTAGCCTTTGACATGACACTTACCAGCCGGTTAAAGCTGCATATGGAACCAACTGTGCAACTGTTTCTTAACCCCATCATCAGGGAAGGCATGATGATCGGCCATGCTTATCCTTACAGCTATTCCCTCCAGACCGGAATATCCTATGGTTTTTAACCCCGTCGTGTGCCTTGCTGCCTGCACGTGAACGTTTCTCTAACCAGCTTTTTCACCAGAGCACGCATTGGGTGTCCTGATCCCTATGATGAGACAAGTATGTGCCTTTATTACACAGGATGCATGCAACGGTAAAAGCAATTTGTTGTTAACAGGCTTGCCTTACATGGGTCCAACTGGCATCAGGTACAGTACGCGGTATTCATCACCCAGCTGCAAGATCTCTTCCACTTCATCGTCTCGGTAAGCCCCGATTACGACGGTTCCGAGGTCCAGGGCAGCAGCCTGCAGGTGCACGTTCTGGCTGGCATGTCCGATCTCATTGTAGACATAGCGCTCGCCTCGCTCGCCATACCTGTCGGTGGTTCGTTCAAAAACGGCAGCAAACACAAGTACGGCAGCACCATCCAGGATCATGGACTGGCTCAGGCAGGCCCTGAAAAGGGGAGAAGAGACATCTTCTTCGCGAAGGAGCTCCAGCTGATGCTCGTGCGGGTGATAATGATAAATTCCCGTGCTGAGGCTTTCTACATTATTGACAAACACAAACATGTCGAGCGGAAAAGTCGCCCCTGCGGAGGGTGCTGTCCGAAAACCACGTTCATTGGTGATACCCTGCGCTGACCATAGAAGCTGCGCCAGCTCATCCAGCGTCAGAGGTTCATCTGAATAACTCCTGATGGACCGGCGAAGAGTCAGTGCCTTTTCTATGCTCATCTGTCCGTCTGTAACGGGTTCTGGGAGGTTAATCATGTTTTCGTTTTGTTGTATTGGATTGTTCGTTGTGACTTCCCGGGCATTGATCTCGCGTAATGCATGCGTATGGTCCGGCGTCAGCACACGGGATCCCACGGTAAAAAGAATGGCTGCAATTCCCAGTAAGGCAAAAACGGCGAATACGGTGATGAATTTTTTCATAAGGGATCTTTTTTATAAGCAGATTGCTGCTAAGATAAAAAAAATGCAAATCATGTACAACTATTGCATAAATGGCATAAGAATCCAATTTTGTATTGGATTAAAAGGAGCACTTAGAATCTTTAAAAATTTCCCTGAAATGGTGGCGAATTTCTTAAATAATTACCTTTGTCTGCAAACTTTCAGCCTGCTTGCATGCATTATGCAGGCAGCCAGTGTCCGGTTGCTGAAAAGGTGTTGCAAAATAATGGGTGGCTGCGCAATGGTCCGGATGCATGTGCAGACACAGGCAGAAGATATCATTGAGAATCGTTATGGGAAAAATACACAAGCACCCGATCATAGAAATCAAGGATGTTGCTAAACACCAGTTTCAATACCAGGGAAAAACCATAGAAGGAGAGAAAGGCTTTACGATTGCGGCTGCTTTGCATCAGGCCGGCTTTCCCGTGCATAGCCACAGCCTGAAAAACCGCGGGCGCAGTCTGGAATGTGGCATTGGAAAGTGCAGTGCCTGTGAGATGCTCGTAGACGGTGAAGTCAAGCGCATATGCATCACCAGAGTGGATGACGTTGAAGTGGTGGCAGAGATTCCGAAGGATTTTGTGGCAGAGCCTGCGATATTTGTTAAATCACAGGGTCTCCGGGTATACAAGACCGATGTGGTCATCGTGGGGGCAGGTCCCGCAGGTCTGGCCACCCGGGAGGTGCTCAACCAGCATGGGGTGAGCAACATCGTGGTCGACAGTAACAGTGAGATCGGCGGCCAGTTTAACATGCAGACGCACCAGTTTTTCTTTTTTGAGAAAGAAAAAAAGTATGGCGGCATGCGTGGCTTTGAGATCTCCAGGACACTGGCCGGTGAAGACCACACCGGCATCATGCTCGACAGTACCGTATGGGATATTTTTGAAGGGAACAGGGTGGCTGTGAAGAATTTCAGCACTCAGGAAGTGTTTTATATTGATTGTGAGCATTTTGTTGTTGCCACCGGGGCCGTGCCTTTCCTCCCCACATTCCATAATGATGACCTGCCTGGTGTATATACCGCGGCGGTGATTCAGAAGATGATGAATACGGAACTGACGCTCCTGGGGAAAAATGTGCTTACGGTGGGTGCCGGCAATATCGGCTACCTGACAAGCTATCAGCTGACACAGGCAGGGGCAAGGGGGAAAGCCATCATCGAAGCGTTACCCCAGGAAGGCGGCTTCCCGGTGCAGGCAAACAGGGTGAGGCGGTTAGGCATCCCGGTGATGCTGTCACACATGATCCTTGAAGCCATCCCCAACGAAAAGGGAGATGGCATATCCGGTGCCGTGGTGGCTGAATCCAAAGACTTTAAGCCCTTGGAGGGTACAGAACAGTTGATTGCCGGTATTGATGCCATCAATATCTGTACGGGCCTAATGCCTGATGATGACCTCCTGAAAAAAGGCCAGCAGATGTTTGGCAGGCATTGTTACGGAGCCGGTGATGCCATACGAATCGGAGAGGGTACCAGCGCCGTGTTGCGAGGCAAACAGGTGGCCTATGAAATCCTGGAAAACAATAAAGCACGGTATTCTTATGATGACTACCTGCGGATATCCAAAGAGTACATCGACTCACAACAACATCCTTTCCAGGTGATCGATGCGCCTTTCATGCCCGATGAGGAGCGCATGAACAAACCATTTGTGCTCATCGACTGCCTCCATGGCTTTGCATGTAACCCATGCGCTTTCGCTTGCAATTACGGGGCCATTACCAAATCCTCCACGAGCACTGTGCCGGAAATTGACTTTGAAAAATGCGTAGGTTGCATGGATTGTGTGTATCAATGTCCGGGACTGGCCATTTTTGGTTATAACCTGAAACGAAACATCTTTTTCCTGCCCATCGAGTTTGACATGGAAGCCGGGGAGGAAGTATATCTTGTAGACAATGAAGCCCGTATCCTTGGCGAAGGTGAGATACAGCGTGTCCTGCGTAAGGAAAACCTTACACACATTGCACGGATCAAGGCGGAAGACATGCCCAGGGAGGAACAGCTGAAAGTGCGTGGTTTTATCATTAAAAAGGACTATCCCGAACCGCTGGATGTCGTGCCATCTCCAGACAAACCCGGTACGGACTTCTTCATGTGCCACTGCGATGACGTGATCTTTGAGGATGTGTTGAAGGTGATCGGCGACAGGAAGTTTATCTCTGTGGAAGAGATCAAGCATACCACCCACATGGGCATGGGGCCCTGCCGGGGTAAACGCTGCATACAGCGCTTGCAGATGAACCTCAGGCCTATGGGTATTCGCCTCATTGGCGGATCTACACCCAGGGCGCCGATGTCGAACCAGATCACCATCGGGGAGATCTACCCATCAGCTGCGCATGACCGTGTGGTCACTGCAATCAGTGGTCAATCGCGCCGTCGTATTGAGACAAAGGCACTGGTCGCTGGTGGTGGCATCGGTGGAAGCGCCTTATTCCGTTTCCTTGCTGAAGAAGGATATGATCCGGTGATGATCAATTATGGCTTTGGCAGCTCCTGGCGAAACATTGCCGGTGGGCGCCCGGCTTTCAGCCTGCCTGAACTTACGGACATTGCCCGGCACAACCTGGAGCTGTTCAAAGAGCTGGATGCCAGAGGAGATATTGACTTCAGACCGATCAACTATGTGACCTTTGCGCACGACCAGGCCATGTATCAGGCGCTCGAAGAGTCGATGGCGTGGCAAAAAGCCAGGATGATTAAACCGGAAGCCTTCAAAAAAGAGATCTCCCCCTATTTTAATAGCCAGAATAATAAGTACCTGGCTGCACTGAAAACGGATGAATGCTGGCAGGCCACACCCGGAAAGGTGATCGAAACCCTGCGGCAGCTTGGGATCAATGCCGGTGGAACAATGATGGAAAACACGGAGCTCATCGACGTGCAAAAAAACGGAGATACTTACATCGCTGTGGTGCGCACCGATGAGGGAGATTATGTTGAATATCATACTCCTGTCTTTATTAACGCCCTTGGTGATAAGGGTGCCGATTTTGCTGAAAAACTTGGTGTAGAGACGGGTCTGTTTCCGGTAAAACACCAAGCGTTCATTACCAGGCGCCTGCCCATGCTGGGCATCGATGGTGCACCCCTGAATATGCTTATCGACCGCCGGCATTATAAGGGCTTTACGGCAGTTTATGGCCAGCAGCTTGGGGATACCGGGCAGGTGATTGGCTGTGCCTCGCCGGCCGTTGAACCCCTGGAAACCGACAAGGATGTAAAAATCAATTCGCGCGACTTCTCTGAGATCGTATCCGAGGTGTTTGTCGACTGGATTCCCGAGATTTCTGCTGTGGGATTCCAATCGCTCTGGGCAGGATATTATATCGAGCCCAAAATGATCATAGACGTGGAAAAAGGACTGTTTCTCGGCTTGCGCGGCCAGGGCTTTATGCTGGGCATGTACCTGGCCAAACTATATGTGGATGAACTCAGTGGCGGATCGGTGCCGGATTACTTCAGGCGATTAAAACTTGGTGGAGATGCCCTGCTTGAGCAAGCATTCAAATAATCACAAGCTTAAGGATCACAACGCATACCTTGGTGTAAACTGCCATGCCGCTGAGTCTGAAGGTTTTTTCTATGTTCAAACCAGATTTCGAACATGGTAGCAGACCTGTAAGGTTCTTTTTAAATGGTTGAAGAAATCAAAGAAGAATACACCCCGGCCGAATCAATGTGGAGCAGGGATCGCATGATTCACGTATAACAAACAGGCTGATAACACCTTTGACATAACAGGATGAGCAATAAACGGATGAAACGTTTTTTTTTCTCAGACATTCGTTTTATCTTTGCACCCTTTATCATAAAGATGGGTGCTTTGGAAGAGCTGAAAGCATATAAAATAGGTTTCATGGGCCTTGCAAACGGAAGTCACGCCTTTTCGTTTGACATTGGCCGTGATTTTTTTGCCTGTTTTGCGAATGCAGAAATTCAACATGGGGATGTTCACCTCGACCTGCGTATGGAAAAAGAGGAAAACATGCTGGTTTTTGATTTCTCTTTCAGTGGTTGGGTAGAAGTGGCCTGTGACCGTTGCCTGGATCATTACCTGGAGCATGTGGACTTTGAGCGGCAGATGTATTTTAAGTTTGGTGATGCGCATGCAGAGCAAACGGAAGACATCATCCTGATCCCGCACACGGAATCACAGGTCGATTTATCGCACTATGTGTATGAATTTCTGCACCTGGCTTTGCCGTTGCGGCGCGTGCACCCCGATGACGCAAAGGGACGTTCGGGCTGTGATCCGGATATGCTGGCCAGGATGCGTGCGCATGCTGCAGATGAGTCAGGGCGGGGTACGGAGCCGCTGGCAGACTCTGCATTCGAGGCATTAAAGTCCCTTCGTTTCAAAAAGAATAATTAATTGTTTGTTATCAATGCATAAATTACCATGGCACATCCAAAGAGTAAAATTTCGAAGACGCGCAGAGATAAGCGCCGCACACACTACAAAGCTGTAGAGCCAACACTGACCTCTTGTTCTAACTGTGGAGCATCCAAGCTGATGCACCGCGTTTGCCCCGAGTGTGGCTTTTATAGGGGTAAAATGGCCATTGAAAAAGCCACCACAGTATAAGGCTGATCCCATTTTTTCTCACTAATCCGAGTGAAATGAATATTGGCTTTGATGTGATGGGAGGCGATTACGCCCCTGCAGCAAGTATTGCAGGAGCCGTGCTGGCCCATAAAGAGATTCCGGAAAGTGACCGAATCGTCCTGATCGGTATAGAGAAGCTCATCCACGAGCAACTGGAAGCCCAGGGTGCTGATGCGGCTATGTTTGACATTGTGCATGCCCCAGAGATGATCGAGATGGGGGAGTCGCCCACGCGCGCATTTTCCCGGAAACCCAATTCAAGTATTGCCCTCGGTTTTAAAATGTTAAAAACCAAGGAGATTGATGCCTTCTCCAGTGCCGGCAATACCGGCGCCATGATGGTTGGCTCCATCTACAGTGTCAATGCTATTCAGGGTATCATCCGCCCCGCCACCACATCCATCATCCCAAAAGAAAATGGGGGAATGGGTGTGTTGATCGATGTGGGCACCAATCCCGACTGTAAGCCAGATGTGATGTACCAGTTTGGCCTGCTGGGGTCTATCTATGCAAAATACGTGTACGGCATCAAGAAACCTGCTGTTGGCCTACTGAATATTGGATCGGAACCTGATAAGGGAAACATCCTTTGCCAGTCGGCATTTCGCCTCATGAAGGATAACAGCGACTACCACTTCATCGGCAACGTGGAAAGCCGCGACCTCTTCAAAGATCGCGTGGATGTGGTGGTTACCGATGGCTTTACCGGAAACATCGTATTGAAAAACATGGAAACCATGTTCCGCCTGATAGTAAAACGTGGCCTTGTCGATGATTTCTTTGCCCGCTTTAATTATGAAAAATATGGCGGCACACCGATTCTTGGCATTAATTCTACCGTGCTTATCGGACACGGTATATCCAACGACGTGGCATTCAAAAACATGATCCTGCATTCCAAAGAGGTGTTTGATGCCGGAATTGCGGATCAGATCAGACTTGCCATGGATCAATATACACAGGGTCGCATCTCCCCTGATCAAGAAGCATAAATCTGTTATTCTCTAAAAAAATATGCAGTTATGGCTAAGATAAGAGCAGCGATCACGGCTGTGCATGGTCATTTGCCGGAATATGTCCTGACGAACCAGGAGCTTGAACAAATGGTGGATACCTCCGATGAATGGATATCCACGCGTACCGGTATCAAGGAAAGAAGAATATTAAAGGGGGAAGGGCTGGCCAGCTCCGACATGGGTGCGGAGGCGGTAAAAGGGCTGCTTGAAAAAAGAGGGATTGACCCCGCAGAGGTGGACATGGTCTTGTGTGCAACCGCTACCCCTGACATGAAATTTCCGGCCACCGCAAACCTGATCAGTCATAAGGCAGGGATCAAAAATGCGTTCAGCTATGACATGAATGCAGCATGTTCCGGATTTCTATATGCATTGGTCACGGCCGCCTACCATGTGGAGTCAGGGAGATACAAAAAAGTCGTTTTGGTGGGCTCCGACAAGATGTCTTCCATCGTGGATTATACCGACAGGCAAACCTGTGTGTTGTTTGGAGATGCAGCCTGTGCAGTGTTGCTGGAGCCTACACTGGAAGAAACAGGCGTCATGGACCACAAATTCGGCGCAGAAGGTTCCGGTTGGGTGCACCTGCACATGAAGGCCGGTGGATCGCTGAAGCCTCCGTCTTACGAAACCATTGACGCCGGCGAACATTTCCTCTACCAGGAAGGCCAACAGGTGTTTAAGTTTGCAGTGACGAAAATGGCCGAGATGTCACTGGACGTGATGAGCAATAACAACCTGAGTGCTGATGATGTGCAATGGGTCGTGCCCCATCAGGCCAATATGCGCATCATCGAAGCTACCGGTCGGCGCATGAATATCTCACCAGAAAAAGTGATGGTTACCATCCATAAGTACGGCAACACCACCAACGCCACCATCCCATTGTGCCTCTGGGACTATGAGGACAAACTCAACAAGGGAGACAACATTATCCTGACCGCCTTTGGGGGTGGGTTTACCTGGGGCGCGATCTGGTTAAAATGGGCATATTAGTGACCGCCTGGCATATCCGATTTCTACGTTATGCTTGTTTTGAAAACAGTCATTTGCAACAGTAAACACCCTGGTTATAAAAACTGTGCAAGCCTTGAACCCGAATTGCCAGGCAGTCACTGTAATGAATGTTTTGATATTCCCTGGAGGAACGAGGATGCGGTTATTTATTCTTTGTTTTTGGTGTCGATGGAGATGGTGACAGGGCCATCGTTGACCAGCGAGACCTGCATGTATGCCCCAAACTCTCCTGATGCAACCTTGCATTGGCTTTCCCGGGCAAGTGCTTCAATGAATTTTTCATACATCGGAATGGCGTAATCCGGCTTTGATGCCCGGATATACGAGGGCCGGTTTCCTTTTTTGGTGCTGGCGTGCAGGGTAAACTGGCTGATGACCATAATTTCTCCCTTTGCATCCATTACTGAACGGTTCATCACGCCGTCAGCATCATCAAAAACCCGAAGGCGACTTATTTTTCCTGCCAGCCACAAAATATCCTCTTCGGTATCTGCATCTTCCACGCCCAGGAAGACCAGCAATCCTTTGCCAATGCTGGCATTTGTTTTGCCGTGGATATCCACGGAAGCTTCCTTTACTTTCTGAATGACTACGCGCATATCTGATCAGGTTTGTTTATGGTTGTTTTCTCCTGGTGTCATCTCCAAGCAAAATACCCAGGTAATTGATATATCTTTCTTCGTGAATGCTCCCGTTCTCCACTTCTTCTTTGACCCGGCAGCCAGGTTCATTGAAATGGGTGCAGTTGTCGTACCGGCACTGATTGAAATACTGCCTCATCTCCGGAAAATAGTGGCAGAGCTCCCAGGCTTCAAAGTCTACCAGGCCAAACTCCTTGATCCCAGGCGTGTCGATGATGCGTGCCCCGTTCGATAAATGAAACATCTCAGCGAAAGTAGTCGTATGCCTTCCTTTTTTATGGGCCTTTGAGATGGCCTGGACCTTCAGGTTCAAGCCCGGCTCAATGGCATTCACCAATGCGGACTTCCCGACACCCGAATGCCCGGCCAGCAGGGACACCTTGTCTTGCAGGAGCGTTTCAAATGCCTCGAGGTTGCTGCCTTTTAACGCAGACACCGCATGGCAGGGATAACCGATGGCATCGTACATGGCCATCATGCCTGCAAGCTGCTCAAAATCTCTTTCCTTTTGCAAGAGGTCCGTTTTGTTGAATACCATGACGGCCGGTATGCTGTAAGCTTCGCAGGTGATGAGGAAGCGGTCGATAAAACCGGTTGAGGTGCGGGGATAGGCGAGGGTGGCGATGATCACCGCCTGGTCGATGTTGGCTGCAATGACGTGAGTCTGGCGTGAAAGCTTAGTAGCCTTGCGTATAATATAATTTTTTCGGTCGAGGATGTCGTGGATCACACCCGTTTCATCACCCGAAGAAAGATCGAAGCATACCTTGTCACCCACCGCCACCGGGTTGGTGGCCTTCGACCCGGCAATTTTCAGCTTGCCCCTGAGCCGGCACTCCACCTCCTGTCCGTCGGCCGTTAGCACTCGATACCAACTGCCTGTAGACTTTGTGACCACACCTTCACGCATGTATCTGTTTTATTTTCTGAATGACGAACCTTCACATAATATCCCGAATCGCTTGCTCCCTGAACTTCGCTGCCGCTCAACCTCAACCTCAACCTTAACCTTCTATCTGTTGTTAAAATTAGTAATTTAGCAGAAACACCCAAAAGATTATGTCCGTAATTGTTGAGAAAGTCAGCAAAAGATACGACACCCAGCTTGCGCTGGATGAGGTGTCCTTCCACGTCAGCGAGGGAGAGGTGGTGGCGCTGCTGGGCCCGAATGGTGCGGGCAAGTCCACCATGATGAAGATTATCGCCTGCTACCTCCCACAAACCAGTGGGTCGGTCAGGGTGCGCGGGTATGATGTCAGCACCCATCCGCTGGAAGTCAAGAAACACATTGGATACCTCCCGGAGAACAATCCCCTGTACCTGGACATGTATGTGCGGGAATACCTGAAGTTCGTGGCTGGCCTGCATAAGCTTGGCAAAGAGGCCAGGCGGCGGGTGAATGAGATGATCGACATGTGTGGCTTGACACCGGAGGCAAACAAGACGATCGGCAAGCTCAGCAAGGGCTACCGGCAACGTGTGGGGCTTGCCCAGGCCTTGATCCATGATCCTGGTGTACTCATCCTGGATGAACCTACCTCGGGGCTGGACCCAAACCAGCTGGCAGAAATCCGGCAGCTGATCCGGGATATTGGGAAATACAAGACCGTCATCCTTTCCACGCATATCATGCAAGAGGTGGAAGCGGTCTGCAACAGGGTGATGATCATCAGCAAGGGCCGCATCAGGGCGGATGCCCCGACAACGGAAGTACGAAAGCTAAGCACGACCAGGCGAATGATCCGGGTGACCTTTGATCAACAACCGGACGTGATGCAATTGAAAGAGCTGCAAGGTATCGAAGATGTGGAGCTCACTTCGGACGGACTGCTTATTCATACAACCGGAGACCAGGATCTGCGACCTGTCATTTTTCGATTTGCAGTGGATCAGGGACTGGTGATTCTGCGTATGGATCTGCAGGATGAGAGCCTGGAGGATGTATTCCGACAAATGACCCTATAACCCCTCAATCTTAATCTCAACCTCAACCTTATCCTCCCTCCTGAAAATTAGAGAAATGATTACCTTTGCCCATCATTCATTAGAATGATGTATCTGGGGAAATTAACACGAAATGATCATGGCATATTTGTTTACATCAGAATCTGTTTCGGAGGGTCATCATGATAAGATTGCCGATCAGATATCGGACGCGCTGCTGGATGAATTCCTGCGTCAGGATCCCCGTTCAAAGGTGGCTTGTGAGAGTATGGTCACTACCGGCCTGGTCTTTGTCGGTGGCGAGGTCAAAACTGATGGCTGGGTTGACATTCAGCAAACGGTGAGAAAGGTATTGCGCGACATTGGATATACCAAATCCGAATATAAGTTTGAGGCGGAGTCCTGTGGGGTGATATCGGCTATTCACGAGCAGTCGGCGGATATTTACCAGGGCGTGGTCAGGGAGAAAGAAGAGGAACAGGGTGCAGGTGACCAGGGGATGATGTTTGGTTATGCCACCCGTGAAACCGATGAGCTGATGCCACTTCCCATCGACATGGCGCATATCTTGTTACAGGAGCTTGCCGCCATCAGGAAAGAAGCCGTGCAAATGCGTTATCTCCGTCCCGACAGCAAGTCCCAGGTGACTATTGAATATGACAGTAACAACCAACCGGTACGGATCGATACCATCGTGCTCAGTACACAGCACGATGAGTTTGTCAAGCCGGCAGCTGACACCCCTGAAGCCCGGCGTGAGGCAGAAAAGGCCATGCAGGAGCAAATACGTACAGATGTGCAGCATATTCTGATGCCCAGGCTGGTGCGTGCCCTGCCGGAACATTTGGGCACCTTATTTGCCAATGGATACAGGCTGCTGATCAACCCCACGGGGAAATTTGTGATCGGTGGACCAAACGGCGATACCGGATTGACCGGCAGAAAGATCATTGTAGATACTTATGGTGGCAAGGGAGCCCACGGAGGTGGTGCGTTTTCCGGAAAGGATGCCAGCAAGGTGGATCGCTCGGCGGCCTACGCGGCCCGGTACATTGCCAAAAATATGGTAGCAGCCGGCATTGCAGATGAAATCCTTGTGCAGCTCGCCTATGCCATCGGCGTGGCCGATCCGGTCGGCATCTATGTGAATACCTATGGTACGGCTAAAGTGCCGATGACAGATGGTGCGATCGCTGCAAAAATTCGCGACATCTGCCAGTTGCGGCCTTATGAAATCATCAGAAAATTTGGTCTGCATAATCCCATTTACCAGAAAACCACCACCTACGGCCATTTTGGGCGTACCAACTACAAAGAGGAGGTGGAGGTGTTTTATAAGGACAAAGACACCTACGAAAAACGAGTCAATGGTGAAAAGAAGATATTCAAAGAAGTGGAATATTTTGCGTGGGAAAAACTGGATTGCGTTGAGGAGTTTAAACAGGCTTTTGGCGTGTAATCAAAAAGCATGACAACCACAGGACTTTTGTTTGGTTCATTTAACCCGGTGCACATTGGTCACCTGATCATCGCCAATCATTTTGTGACCCATACGGACATTGAGGCCGTCTGGTTTGTGTTGTCTCCCCAGAATCCCCTGAAAACACCATCCAACATGCTCCCGGACGAGGAGCGGCTGGAGCTTCTTGAACTTGCCGTGGAGGACAATCCTGATTTTCTTGCGTCTGACATAGAATTGCAGATGCCAAGGCCTTCATACACTGTGCGTGCCATCGAGCTTTTGCTGGAAAAATTCCCCGAACGGCAATTTGTGCTGCTGATCGGCTCCGACAACCTGGATGTCTTTGATCAGTGGAAAGACCACGAGCGACTGCCGGAGCTGCTGCCCATTTATGTATATCCACGCTCGCCGGATGCAGCATCTTCGGCCTTTCTCAACCATCCCCGCATCAGCCTGAAGGAGGCCCCCCTGCTGGAGATCTCTTCCAGCAAGATCCGACAGATGATCAGGGAGGGGAGACTCCCGCGCTACCTCTTGCCCGACAAGGTGCTGGAACGCATCCGGGAACGGACCAGCTATTAGCACATTGCCACATTGCCACATTAGCACATTAAACAAAACTTTTCACCAGCTCACAGGCCTCTTCAATGGCCGTTTCGAGCACGTCGTTGACCAACACATGGTCGAACTGGTTGGCATAGGATAGTTCTTTTTCCGCTTTTCCAAGGCGTTTTTCCAGGCTTTCGGCTGACTCAGTGCCCCTGTTGGTGAGTCGTTTGCGAAGCACTTCGAGGGATGGCGGACGGATAAATACGGCAAGCGAACGTTCCGGATATTGTGTTTTAATGTTTAGTCCGCCAGCCACATCCACATCAAAAACCACGTGCTTCCCCTGCTGCCAGATCCTTTCCACCTCACTGCGCAAGGTGCCGTAATAACTGCCGGGATAGACCTCTTCCCACTCCAGGAAGGCATTGTCTTTAATTTTTCGGCGAAAGGTATCGGGGTTAAGAAAATAATAGTCGACACCATCCCGTTCACCTGTCCTTTTGGCCCTGCTGCAGGCCGAGACCGAAAATGCCAGACCGGGAACGCGGGAGAGCACGCCTTTCACGATGCTGGTTTTACCCGCACCTGATGGGGCTGAAAAAATGAGCAGTTTGCCTTCTTCCATCACTACAACACATTCATGATTTGTTCTTTGATCTTTTCCAGTTCGTCCTTCATCTGCACCACGATCTTCTGTATGGGTGCATCGTTGGCTTTGCTGCCAATGGTGTTGATTTCCCGGCCAATCTCCTGGGCGATGAACCCCAGCTTTTTCCCCGGCGAATCCGGTTCTTCCAGGGTGTCGCTGAAATAGCTAAGGTGCTGTTTCAGGCGGACAAGCTCTTCATTGATGTCCATTTTTTCAAGATAATAAAGCAACTCCTGCTCAAAACGGTTCGGGTCTGGCTCAGCAATGTCCCTCGCTGTTTCCATAGCGTTGAGCAGTTTTTGCCTGATATTTTCCTTGCGGGAAGCATCGAGGTTCGGGATTTCTTCCAGGTAGGTGGAGATGTTTCGGATGCGAAGCTTGAGGTCATCTTCGAGGTGCCGGCCTTCTTCCTCCCGGAAAGTGTTACAATCCTCAATGGCCTCAAGGATGGCAGCTGATACCGCTTGCCATTCCTCTTCGTCCATGGTCTGCTCATCTTGTTGGACAATGTCGGGCAGCCTGAGGATCGCAGGGATCAGGTCATCCGGAACATTTGCCCCCTGTTCCCTTGCAAACGCCGTCAGTTCCTGGTAATATTTCTCCATCAACGCTTTGTTCAGGGCATAATTGCTGGTCTCATCCAGGCTGTTGATGGTGATGATGAGTTCGACCTTGCCACGTTTAAGCTGTTGTCCCAACAGGGACCGTATCTCCTGTTCACGGGTCTTATACATTGCCGGCACCTTGAGATGGATGTCGAGATACTTGCCATTCAGCGTCTTTACCTCCAAATTCAGTCCTTTGTCAGCAAACTGGCCATGCGATTTGCCATAGCCGGTCATGGATTTTATCATAAGCTGCTTTTTTCAACCATTGCAAATATACGAATCTCTCCAATCAGTAATTTACCCTTAATGACAATGTCCATTTTGTTTAAATGCGTATTTTTGATGTGTGATGAACAAAAGCATATGTATTCTGCTATTGATGATATTTCTCTTTGGCTTTCAGCTGGAGGTGCGTTCACAGGTGTTCCGTGGCGGACTCCAGGTGGGACTTACGGCCAGTGAAGTGTCGGGTGATGATGCAGGCGGAGCGGATAAGCTCGGATGGTTTGCCTCGGTGTTTATTAACCAGGATATTCGTCCGAATACACGCCTGCAATTTGAAATGATGTATATCCAGAAAGGAAGCCGGGTGTACCACGACCCCTGGGATGACATCCATGGCAACCAGCATGGAGAAGGTCTCGTTGTTGCACGGGGAGCAATCCGGAACGACCCCATAGAACCTCCGGATGATGGATACCGTGATTATAAATTCTACCTGCATTACGTGGAAATACCCGTGATGCTGCAATTTGACTTCTCACCCATAACAAGATTACCCTATGTGGAGCACATGTCTGGTGAGCTGGGCCTGAGTGCCTCTACCGTGGTTGGCCACAGGGAAGAAAAAAGAGGCGTGTCCGTTGCGAATGAAATGGCAGAACGGCGGCCGTTCAAACTCGTCGAGATGAATATCCTTGCCGGACTTCATTTTCCCATCACTGACGGACTCACATTCAATTGGCGCTTATCACAAGGCGTCACCCCAGTGAGGACCCGATTCTCAAAAGATGAAGCGGTGTGCGCCAACACACTGGAATGCTATCGTAAGCGCCACCAGTTCAATACGGTCTGGTCATTCGGCCTGACTTACACTTTCCTTACGCGGAATTAATCTGCAACTTGTTGATAAGCAACTATCTTATTGATACTTGTTTAGAAAATGCCACTTACTTAAGAAAAATTCTTCGGTTTCCAAAAACTGTGCAAACCCGGAACCTGTTTGTTGCAGATCATACACTTGGCCCTAAGTACAGACACCAATGCTATTGGACGTTTTCTGTTTCTGCTTTTAAAAATCAGTAATTTTTTATGCATGTGGGATCGGCCGACATATGTTGGTCTGGTCTGTCTCTCATAACAGTTTAATGTCAAGACACATATAAAAATTCAAATATGACAGGCACATGTATTGTTAATTACTCGTTGATAACTTTTTTAAAAACAACACCTTATGACGCAAAAAACCTCGTATTTTTAATAATATTTTGCAGGACGTTTTACATATGCTTTACATAAAGATTATAAAAGCTTAACCACGTATTTGGCCTATGCATGGACATGGGGCTTAATTTTGTGGCGTATAAACTGATGACCGCATCAACTGATTCAACCATTTATAAACCAAAACACAAAATGCAAATGAAAGAAAAAGTGATGTTTTTTATCATGCTGATTATCCTTGCACTGCTTGTAGCATCAGGCACTGCAAATGCACAGGCTCCTGTAGGTGCTGCATTTAACGGGATAGTAAGGGATACCGAGGGAATGACACTTCCCGGTGCAACAGTCATTGCCGTGCATCAACCTTCAGGGACTGAATATGGCACCGTGACACGCCAGGATGGTCGTTTTAACCTCCGCAACGTAAGAGTTGGCGGACCATACACTGTCCGTGTCTCTTTCATCGGATTCCGTTCGGCCGTGTATGAAGGCATTATGCTGGAGTTGGGCCAGGAGTATACGATCAACATCGAATTGGTCGATGAGGCTGTTGAGCTCGGTGAAGTGGCGGTGTTTGCGCAACGCGATGCATTGATCTCCAGTGACCGTACCGGCGCGCGCTCCAGGGTGAGCCGCGATCAGCTTGATGCATTGCCTTCGATAAACCGAAGCATTCAGGACTTTACCCGTCTGAGCCCCCAGGTGAGTGGCAACAACATTGCCGGGCGAAGCGGACGCCGCAATGCCATCCACATTGATGGGGTCACTTTCGACGACCGCTTTGGCTTGGGTTCAGACGCCATACCGACTATCGGCAACCCAATCTCCCTCGATGCCATCGAGGAATTCCAGGTGTCTATATCTCCTTTTGATGTGCGTGAAGGTAACTTTACGGGTGGTGCCATCAATGCGGTGACCCGAAGCGGGACAAACGAGTTTGAAGGTTCTGCCTATTTCTATGGTCGTAATCAGGACCTGGTAAGTGGCGACCTCCTGGGTGAAGAGCGTCCGATCGATGATTTTGATGAGTATCAGACCGGATTGCGCCTTGGCGGACCCATCAGGCAAAATGAACTTTTCTTCTTTGTGAATGCGGAGATCAAGCGTGAAAACAGCCCGATCTTTGATTATGATGGTGCGCAGTTCAGGGGAGCACGTGATGAGCTGGATGAGATCATCAGCATTGCCCGGGATGTATGGGGCTATGATCCCGGAGATTACAGCAGGATGAGCCAACGTACCGACGACTGGAAGATTTTCACCAAGCTCGACTGGAACATCTCCAACATCCAACGGCTTACCTATCAGCAAAACCTGGTCAACGGTTACGATGACAGAGG
Organism: Bacteroidales bacterium; assembly: GCA_003557765.1. The sequence continues at coordinate 5,198 of PWNO01000178.1, read as the reverse complement.
TATTTCGAGGGGATTCAACGCCTTCTCGCTTTCCAACCGCCAATACAGGCAACGTGGTAACCAGAGCAACTTCTCCCTGCAGCTTCACAGCGCATGGTCTGAAAATTTGATCTCCGAAGCTAAAGTTGCTTATACGCGCCTGCGCCAGGAAGCAGATTATGGCGATGATCCTTTCCCATCAGTGAGAGTGGAAACCCCGGGCGGATATAATGTAGATTTTGGTGTAGAACGTTTCCGTCACGCCAATCAGCTGGACCAGGACTATTTTGAGTTTACCTTTAACCTGACCTATTTTACCGGTGACCATACACTTACTTTTGGTACCAACAATTACCTGAACTCCTTCAGAAACCTGTTCCTGCAGGATGCACTTGGGACCTACACGTTCTCCAATGTTTTTGATGGGGATGAGCTCGTGCAAAGTGGCATTGACCGTTTTGCCATGGGCGCTCCCAACAGGTATCAATACAGCTATTCCACGGATGTGGATGCCTATGGCCGCCTGCCTGAAGCCAATTGGGGTTATAACACCTTTGCACTCTATGCGCAGGATGAGTGGCGTCCGACACAAAATCTGACCCTGACATTGGGTGTGCGGGCTGACCTGACTGTTTTTACAGATGACCCACCAAGCAACCCCACATTTTCCCAGGACTTTGCCGGCTATGATACAGGTGAAGTGCCGGATCCTACCCTCCAGATCAATCCCCGCTTCGGTTTTAACTGGAATGATGGGGAAACCCAGATCCGCGGTGGTATTGGGCTCTTTTCAGGCGGTGAGCCAGGTGTCTGGCTTTCCAACCAATACAGCAACACTGGTGTAGATGTGGCCCGCCTGGACGTAAGAAGGAATTTTGAAGAAGGCTTCTTCAGTCCTGACAGCGACAATCAACCCGTGCCCGGTACTGCACCAGGGCTGGACCCGATACAAACCACCGAGGTCAATATTACTGACCCTGACTTCAAAATCAACCAGATCCTTCGTACGAATCTGGCTGTGGAACAAAGGCTGCCATGGGACCTTATTGGCACCGTGGAATTCATTTACAGCAACAACCTGCATGACATCGATTACCAGAACCTGAACATTGGTCAACCGAACCCCAATGTCACCGTAACGGATGGCCGCCCATTCTTTGGACATGTGGAGATTGATGAAGATGGCAATGCACATTTTAGCGAAAGGCGTGTAAGTGATAACTTTACCAATGTGCTTTTGCTCACCAATACCGACGAAGGACATCAATACAGCATTACTGGTCAGTTGCGCAAAGAGTTCAGCAGAGGATGGTTCGCAGATCTTTCCTACACCTTTGCTGATGGCAGATCAGTAAACGACGGTACCAGTAGCCGTGCGATCTCCAACTGGCAGTTTAACGAAGTACCTGGTGACCCCAATAATTCGCCGGCATACCGGTCAACGCACATCACCAGGCATCGTATCCTGGGTGTAGCTTCTTACCAGTTGCGGTATGGGCGCCATGCTACCACCTTCTCACTTATCTATGAAGGTAGGACCGGACGCCCGCACCACTACATCTATTTTACCCCATTTTTCGTAGGATATAGCGCAAACGGTGATTACCGTGGTTCCAATGACCTGGTATACGTGCCCAATTCACCCGATGAGGTTAACCTCGTAAGCAACAACTGGGATGAGTTGGATGCCTTCATTCGTGCCAACCCCGGATTGAATGATTTCCGTGGGGAGATTACTGAACGTGGTGCTGATATCCAACCATGGGTGCACCACATGGATTTTCGCGTTTCGCACCGGATACGCACCACTGGCACACAGTCGCTTGAACTGACCCTGGACATTCTCAACTTCAACAACATGATCGGTAACATCATTGGACAGGATTGGGGTATCGAGCGCATTGCCAGCTTTGGCGCTGTATCAGAAATTACCTTCCAGGGCTATGATGCCACTGAACTTCCTGACGGCACCATCGAACTGAAGCCGCGCATCAGCTTCGACCCCGACAGGGTACCTACCAACGAAGACCAGTTTAACGTACAAAACCTTCCATCTCGTTGGAGGGCACAAATCGGTCTGCGTTATTCTTTCTAAGTGCAAAGCTTTGATCAGATCATAAAAGCGAGAGCCGCAAGCAACATGCCTGCGGCTCTCTTAATATAAGGGCATGGCCGCAATGCCAAACAATCGCGTAATTCAATTTGGGCCATTGAATTCGCCTGGCTTGCAAGTGCCCGGCTCAACTATTTATAATTTTCAAAACATGCAGTACTTTGTGGTTTTGGTTTCTCGCAGAGGTCGCTGATGGTTTCGCTGAGGCACGCAGAGGGAGTGCCCCATATGTGACCATCATTCCCATGTGCGCCAATTCTTTGGGATGGGGATTAGGCTTTTCCTGGCTTGCAAGTACCCGGTTCATTGGGTTTTAATGAGCTGGTTTACATGTTAGTCATTAACCCTGATCTCATAATCCATGTCAATCACCTGCTTATAAATGTAGGATACCCCGCAATACTTTTCCCGGCTCAGGTTGACCGCCTTCTCCAGTTTGTCTTTCGGGAGGTCCTTGCCTGAGAACGCATAGATCACCTTCATTTTTTCGTAGTGTTTGGGTGGTTCATCTGCAGCATCGGCTTCGATGTGGATATCGAAGCTGTCAAAATCCACGCGCATTTTTTTCAGGATGCCGATCACATCCATTCCTGTGCAGCCTGCGAGTGCAGCCAGCATCAACGGCTTGGGCCGTGGGCCCTGATCCTTGCCGCCCGCAGCTTCGGGCGCATCCATGATCAGGGTGTGTCCGTTTACATCCGATTCAAAGACCATGTCTTTTTTCCAGCTTGTGCTTACTGTGTGCTTCATAATTATATATTTTTTAAGTCAACATGTCAAAAAGTCGAAAAGTCAAGAAAGCCATGATAATTGGGATGCCGTGTAATGCAAAAGATCCCGCCTGTAAAACAGACGGGATCATTTGTTTGTTCGGCCTTGCGGAGAGAGAGGGATTCGAACCCCCGGAGGCTGTTACACCTCAACGGTTTTCAAGACCGCCGCAATCGACCACTCTGCCATCTCTCCGGTGCAAAATTAAGAAAAAATTGCAGGTGAAAAACAAAAAATCATGGTTGCCTGTCAGCACGCCCAAAATGCTTATTTTTGAAAACGGTTAAATGCGTCTACTTTGCGGCATCCTGACTAAGCCGGTGTATTGTCCATAACCAGATGTGCCAGTCAGCACCGGACCTATCGACCTTTTGCCTTTTTGTCTTTTTGTCCTTGTACTAATATGACCAACATGCATACATCCCAAACGGCAGTAGTGATTCTCAACTGGAATGGTAAGCATTTGCTGGAGCGTTTCCTTCCCGGAATCATGGCGCATACACCGAAAGGGGTGGAGGTTATTGTGGCGGACAATGCCTCAGGTGATGGCTCCCTGGAATTCCTCAGGGCCGAATATCCCGGTATCCGCTTAATCGTGCTTGATAAGAATTATGGGTATGCCGGCGGGTATAACCTTGCCCTGGAGCAGGTGGATGCCAAATACTATGTGTTGCTTAATTCCGACATGCGTGTTACAGAGGGATGGCTGCAGCCCTGCATTAATATGATGGAGGAAGACCAAAAACTGGTGGCTGTTCAGCCTAAAATACGGTCGCTTGAAAACCCCGGATATTTTGAATATGCTGGAGCTGCAGGCGGTTACCTTGATCAGTTTGGCTTTCCCTTTTGCAGGGGCAGAATTTTTCAGACAGTGGAAAAGGATGAAGGGCAATATGATGATGCCGTGGACATTTTCTGGGCCAGCGGTGCAGCCCTGTTTATCCGGTCATCGGCCTTTCATCAGGCTGGGGGCTTCGATGCGCGTTTCTTTGCCCATATGGAAGAGATAGACCTGTGCTGGCGTTTCCATCACCTTGGTTACCGGGTGCGCTACTGCCCCCAATCTGTCCTATATCACCTTGGCGGTGGATCCCTGCCGGCTTCCAGTCCGCAAAAAACCTATCTTAATTTCAGAAACAGCCTGTGGATGCTGGCTAAAAATCTGCCCGGAGCAAAGTTTCGTAAAATGATCCTCCTCAGGTATGTCCTCGATGAGCTGGCTGCATTTCGCTTTTTGATCAAAGGACAGGGCAAGGCCCTGATGGCCGTTGCCCGGGCATGGTATGCGCTAATCTCAAACAGGAAAAAGCTCAGGAAATATGGCCGTCATGTGCCCCGGGAAATGCCGAAGATGCTTTATCGGCATAGTATCGTGATACAATACTATTTGTTTCGGAAAAAATATTTTTCTGATCTTCGTTTTAGAGCTTCTACTGCCAGGAAATAACTGGCCGCTCCAAAGCCGGCAATGCTTCCCACACATTGGGAGGCAATGTGTGAGATCTTCCTGAAAGGCTCCCGGCGATCTACATTGCTCATGTGTACCTCAATGACAGGTAAATCCACTGTAGCAACAGCATCCCCGATAGCTACGGAAGTGTGCGTATATCCCCCTGCATTCAGAATCACCCCGGCATACTTCCCATTCGCCTCCTGAATGCCTTCAATGATCTCTCCCTCCAGGTTACTTTGTAAATAATCAATGGTAACCTCAGGGTGTAAGGCACGCAAGTCTGCCAGGATCTCTTCAAATGATACACTTCCGTATACATCTTGCTGCCGCTTGCCGGTCAGGTTGAGGTTTGGTCCGTTGATGATCAGTATTCTCATGGCTTTTTATTGCAAAATACAACAAAAGGGTGAAAAGACAAAAGGACAAAACGACAAAATGACAAAAGGTCGAAAAGTTGGGGTATGCGGCGGGTTTGTGATGGGTTAGTGATCTTTGTGCGGCAAAGATTTGATCCTGAAAGGGTAAGGACAAAATGTCGAAAACTCGAAAGGTCGAAAAGTCGGGGTGTGCGGTGGGTTAAAGGGTTTGGGTGTGTAAGGATTTTAAGGACAAGGTTTTATTGGGGTGAGGCATTTGTGTCTATTTGTGAAAGCATTTGTGTCCATTTGTGGATTATTCCTTGTATTATCGCAAATTGAAATTTCGAAAAGAGGCATCGAAATATTTCCTTTTTTTGTAATTTTGTATTGCAATTCACAAATAGGGGTGCCCTAAACGAACGGGCTGAGATCAAACCCATTGAACCTGATCCGGGTAGTGCCGGCGAAGGGAAGGGATGTAAACAAATGACGGCTTTTTACTCCTATTTGCCGTTGATTGTTT
>PWNO01000234.1 GCA_003557765.1 Bacteroidales bacterium | reverse complement strand
TTTGATATTCTGTGTTTTGTAAGTTTGCCCAAGATCAGGAATTGATGTTAGAGGTTAGATGTTGGATGTTAGATTTTCTTTTTTTCTAACCTCAAACCTCCAACTTCCAACCTCATTTCTCAGTTCACCGTTCAATGTTTCATCCATAAATCTCTTTGGCATAAAAGAAGTTCGCCGGTACGCCCCCGGTATGCCAGAATAGCACATTGCTGCCCGGTTTCAGCTTCTTGTTTTTCAGGTAATGGAGCATTGCATAGAAGGCTCTCCCGGTATAAACCGGGTCCAGAATGATCCCTTCAGATTGGCCCAATGTAAAAATGGCCTCTTTTTCATTGTTTGTAACGACACCGTATCCGGCATCATTAAATTCCCGAAGGAGGGGGATCTCATGTAGCGCAAAACATTTTTGGATATTGAGGTTGTTACATCCTTCATTAAGGATATTCAGGATTTCTTCTTCCAGTTTTAGAGTGCCCGGTTCCTCTTTGTCAATGCTTATCGGCATAAGCGTAGTTTCGAGGCTGTATTTTTCCAACCCAAGCATTAGGCCTGCTTGCATGCCACCTGAGCTGGATGCAAAGAAAATGTAATCGATATCGGTTTGCAATGCTTCCATTTGGGTTTTTAGTTCTTTTACTGCTTCAAAATAGCCCATGGCGCCGGTGATGTTAGAGCCTCCGTAAGGAATTACGTAGGGTTTTCTTCCTTCATTAATCAGTTTTTGTGCCAGATTTTTTAGACCGGGTCCTTTTTTATCCTCATGGGTGAAATGAAGTTTGGCTCCCAGTATTTTTGAAAGCAGCAGATTCCCTGTAACCTCTTCGTCAGGATTACCACGCAAAAGCAGGTGGCATTCCAGTCCAGCCATTGCAGCGGCCGCAGCTGTTTGGCGGCAGTGGTTTGATTGCAGGGCACCGGCGGTAATGATGGTATCTGCTTTTTGTGCCAATGCTTCACCGATCAGGTATTCAAGCTTTCGTGTTTTGTTCCCGCCGGTTGCCAGTCCGGTATGATCATCCCGTTTGATGAATATCAGGTATTCGGGATATTGTTTTGAAAGATTCTTAAGCTGATGCAAGGGTGTTGGGAAAAACCCAAGGAGAAATTTTTGCTTCTTCATCATAACCGGAAAATGATTGTTGATTGTTAATTATTGATTATTGATTATTGATTATTGATTATTGATTATTGATTATTGATTATTGATTAGACAATTAACCTTGGGCTACTAATTACGCTTAACACTTAACGCTAAACGCTAAACGCTAAACGCTAAACATGCATCAACCAATCAACCATTACCTACAATGGCCAGAAAATGGGCAGCAGCAGCATGCTGACTGCCATAACCACAAGGGTAAGGGGCAGTCCGAGTTTTATGTAGTCGACAAACCGGTATCCACCAGGGCCCATTACCAGGAGATTCGCCGGATGAGAAAGCGGACTCATAAAACATGCGGCAGCAGCAATAGCGATGGCCATCATAAGTGTATGAGGTGACATGTCAAAATTTTCTGCTGTTTGAATAGCTATTGGCGACATGATCACTACCAGTGCGGCTGGATGTATCGCTATGGTACATAATGCCGTCAGGATGTAAAGCCCTGCAATAACTCCCCAGGGGCCAAAACGCCCAAAGACAGTTACCATCCCTTCTGCGAGCATAGCTGCAGCCCCGGTTTCCTGCATAGCGATACCAAGTGGCAGCATGCCGGCGATCAGAAAAACCGCTTTCCATTCAATAGCCCGGTATGCCTCTTCCATGCGAAGGCATCCTGTAAGTACCATGAGGACAATGCCAATGATGGCAGAAATGGCCAGGGGTACAAGGCCGAATAAAACCGGTATCAGTATTCCCGCCATTACCAGTGCTGATGTGAGTGCCTTGCCTGTTCTTTGCGGACGGCTTGCCATCTCAGTTAACAATATAAAGTCGGTTTCACCTCCTATCAGCTCAAGCTTTTCCTTTTTGCCATAAAGCAACAGTGCTTCTCCGAAACGCAGCGGCATATTATGCAAGTCAGTTCTATGTGCCCGGCCTTCACGCCAGATGGCAAGTACCGTAAGGCCATATTTCTTGCGAAAATTAATTTCACGTAAAGTCTTCCCGGCCAATAGCGAACGGGGAGCCAACACCACTTCAGCCATTTGTACCTCATCCGACTCCAGGCTTTGCACCTCCGGGGTACGCTCATCCAGCAGCTCCAGGTCTTTTAATCCCTGTAACAATGGCAAATCGTCAACGTTTCCTTTAACCAGCAATTTGTCTCCTGCTTCAATGTGTGTACCCGGAACAAAAGCCTCAACCTCCTCATGTTTTCTGAAAGTACCCAGTACAGTCAATCCAAATGCGCTACCTATCTGACTTTCGGTAACTGCTCGTTCAAAAAGATCAGCTTCGTCCTGCACCTCTAAGATAAATAGTACCTCGTGGAGTTTATAACTGGAGATTAATGTCTCCGGGTCAACCGGACGGATATTTTGGACCTTTCCCTCTTTTTTCAGTATCTGAATTTGCCCTTCAGGCCCTTGCAGGAGGAGTTCATCGTTGCGTTGCAGGATAAGATCATGGAGCATACCATGAATAGGTCTTCCATCACGAAATACCGATAGTACATTAATGCCCAATCGTTTTCGGAAGTCTGTGTCTTGCAGCCGTTTGCCCTCAAGCAATGATCCTTCACCAATTTTCGCTTCAAAAAAATGCAACTTTTGGCGTAAAATGCTCCGGCTGTCTAGACCAATTTCTTCCGGCAACAAGACTTTCCAGTTTTGCATAGCCTTTAATGCTTCCTTTCGACCCTGAACATGAAGCTTGTCGTTGCTTTTTATCATGGTGTCTGGGCTGGGGTCGAGTATTCTAACTCCCTCCCTTATGATAGAAAGTAGATTGAGTCCCAACCCTGCACGCAACCTGCTTTCCGCGAGGGTTTTTCCGGCGAGCTGGCTGCCGGGTTTTACCTTTAGCATAAATGCACGTTCCTGCAGGGCATAAGATGATGAAAGTATCTTTTCTTCCTGTTTTCCCGTCTCAGCCAATGGATCGCGCTTTGGGAGTATGTGTCTGCCGATTAAAGCAATAAATGCAGTACCTGCCAGCAGCGCACCTAACCCAACAGGGGTGTAATCGAAAAGCTTAAACGGTCGTAACCCTGCATCATCGAGTGCATAGCTGATAAGAAGATTGGGAGGTGTACCAATGAGTGTCGTTAAGCCACCAAGCAGCGAACCAAATGCCAAAGGCATCAGAAGGCGTGACGGTGAGACCCCTTTGGCACGGGCCATATCCATAATTACCGGTAACAGCAAGACAGCTACGCCAATGTTATTCATGAATGCCGACATTAGTCCCGATGCAAGCATGATCATAACAATCAACCTTGCTTCACCGGTACCGGCCAGCCGGATCATCTGACTGCCTATGATACGGGCCACCCCGGTTTGGTAGAGTGCTGCACTGATGATGAACATCGCCCAAACCGTAACCACTGCCGGATTGCTGAATCCTGACAGAGCTTCCTGGGGAGTGATCAA
>PWNO01000299.1 GCA_003557765.1 Bacteroidales bacterium | reverse complement strand
TTTCAGCCCAGGATGGCAATCTTACCACCATTGAGTTTGATGGAAAAACCATTCAGGTGTTCCCCACCGATCATCCGCAAATGTTACCCTGGGGGCCGGCCAACAATACATCAGGTGCCAACAGCACTCATGACGGCAGGCTCAATACCCAAACCATCGTTGATAAATACGCCGGCTGGAATAACGGCAATTATGCGGCACGCATCTGTGCACAGTTGAACGCATATGGATACGACGACTGGTATCTGCCATCAGCAACCGAAATGGCTCATATTTTCGGCAATCGCAATAAAATACAGGGGTTATATCAAAGCAGCATATACTGGACCAGCACCGAAGAACATTGGGGCGCAGATGCCGCTGCCATAGACCTGGCATCAGGTATCATCCTTTACAGGTATAAGGATGAAATGAACAGGGTGAGGTGTGTAAGAGGACTACAAGCGGAGTCCGAAATGATACCAGGTGAAGATGTATGGGTTGAGACAAGCAAAGCATTTATTTCAAGAGTTGATAGCCGGGACAAAGAGGGTTGGTTTGCCTTAGCTTTTGGCCTTGAAGAAGCACTTCCTGGCCCGGAAGCTATTCTTTCTAAATTGATTCAAGAATCAACTGGCGCAAAATTTCTCGGAAAGTTTGGGGTAATTGGAGCAATTTTCGATCAAATGCCTGTTGCAGGTGGAGTGTTAAATCCGGAAACTGACTTTTTTTTAATTCACGATGGTGATTTTTTATCCCACGAGAGCAAAGCAACCCGTTTTGGTGGTTGGCGAACAGCTTATCGGGTTGCAGAAGGGCAACCGGTTACTTTTATGGGTTACACAATGCCGGCAGGCTATTATTCAATGATGCCACCAATATTACATGGATACCCCTTGAAAATAATTATCAGGCAGCATATTGATGAAAGCAGTCGCCCACAACAATGGGAAATCCGTGTCTTTGATGACAAAGAAGTCAGACACCAAAGAGGGCCATATATGGCACTCTCAAAAAAGCAACTTTTATTACCAGCCGGTCAGTATAGGGTGCAATGGGGTAGTGGATACGGCAGGCATTTATTCATTGAACCTGAAACAATTGAAGAGTGGGGCCGGCGAACAAATAAGAATACAGCTGTTATAACACTTGATAATACGAATATTTATGCTGAGCCTGGTTTCAATCAAACAGTCCTAAATAACCTTAATCAGGGAGACCGGGTAATGCCACTAGCTCTTTATCATTCTGAAAATGATTCTGATAGCTGGATCAAAATATATCTGGATAAAGGAAAAAATCCAGGTTTAACCGGGTATATATACAAGGATTATATTTCTATTCGTGGCTGGAATGATAAAGAAACCACAACCACCTTCAACGGCACCCAGGTAGTAGATGTTATTAACCCAACCACCGGTAAAACCTGGATGGACCGCAACCTTGGTGCAAGCCGAGCTGCCACCAGCAGCACTGATGCTGAAGCTTACGGTGACCTTTACCAATGGGGCAGAGCTGCCGACGGGCACCAAAAAAGGACATCAGGTACCACGTCAACCCTAAGTAATTCTGACACACCAGGGCACGGTAATTTTATCCTTGCACCTAACAGCCCCTATGACTGGCGCAGCCCCAAAAACGATAATTTATGGCAAGGCGTAAACGGCATCAACAACCCCTGCCCGGCGGGTTACAGGTTACCCACCGAGGCCGAATTAATTGCCGAGCGCTTAAGCTGGAACAGCAACAACGCCGCCGGCGCTTTCGCATCATCGCTTAAATTGCCCGTGGCGGGCGACCGCGGCCACAGCAGTGGTTCGCTCCGCGGTGTCGGCTCCCTCGGCTTCTATTGGTCAAGTGCCGTGGATGGTGCCTACTCACGGCTCCTGTACTTCGGCAGTAGCCTTGCCTACATGAGCAGCAGCATCCGCGCGTTCGGCTACTCTGTCCGTTGCCTTAAGGATTAGGTGACACTTTGCCCTGCCAACGCACACCTCTAAATCCCCTAAAGGGGACCATCGCACAATGGTGGGTTGTAGGGGGTCAGGGGGTAGCGGGAGACTTGCTAACATAGGTCAGGGGGTAGCGCAGGCCAGGCAACCAATGCATCAACACAGTTCCTTAATTTTGAAAATTGCAGCCAGTAACACATTACATTATGAAGAAACTATTCAATATCATTTTTCTGATACTTCTCAGTGCCATTTCATATTCCCAAAATACGATAACCGGCACTTTCCCCGCCCTTGCCAATCAGCAGGTAAAGCTTATTGGTTTTAAAGGATTTAGTACCTACACAATTGATAAGGCGAAGGCAAATGAAGAGGGTGTTTTTACGCTTTCCTTCGGCCCAAAAGACTATGGCATGGCTTACCTTGCCGGCGAAGACGAAAAAGCCTTTATTGTCATCCTTGCACCCTATGAAAATCTGGTACTGGAAGGAGAAGCGATGGCAAATCCCCAAACGGTAACCATCGTTTCGGGTATGCAAAACCGGCTCTTTGAGCAATATGCAGGCGAACACCCCCGCAGGGAGCAAGCCCTGAGTGCCTGGGATTACCTGGAAAGGGTATATGCAATGGATTCGCTTTTTGTCTATCAACAGGATGCCAGAAATGCCATCTATGTTGAAAAGCAACGCATTAAACATGAAGATGAAGCTTTCCTGGCAGGTCTGGACCCTGACACCTACGTGAGTTGGTTTTTGCCTGTGCGCAAGCTGGTAAGTTCGGTGCCCACCATCGCCCAGTACCGCACTGCTGAAATACCGGGTGCCATAACCGCTTTCAGAAATATGGACTATACCGACTCCAGGCTTTACAAAAGCGGCCTGCTTCGTGAAACCATCGAAGCCCATTTCTGGCTTATTGAAAACAGCGGTCGCACATTAGATTCGGTATTCATAGAAATGAATGTATCCATTGACTATATGATTGAAAACCTGGTTACGGATGAGAAAAAGTTTAATGAAATTACCCAATACCTGTTTAACCTGCTGGAGCAGCGCAGCCTTTTCGGGGCTTCGGAATACCTGGCACTGAAAATTTTAAATGAAGTGAGTTGCACGGTGAATGACAACTTTGCCAACCAGTTGGAAAGCTACCGTGCCATGAAAGTGGGCAATATTGCACCGGATATTGTTTTTACCGGGGATGTTTTCCAAAATGGGCAGCCTGTCACAACCGCAGCCAGTTTATCAGAATTAAAAGCCGAATACATTGTGGTAGTTTTTGGTTCATCCTGGTGTCCCATGTGCCCGCAGGAGTTGTCAGCCATCAAAAGGGTATATGATAAATGGAAAAAACATGGGGTGGAGGTGGTTTATGTTTCATTGGATGAGAACCGGTCTGATTTTGAACGCTCTGTTTCCACGCACCCCTTTATCAACTTCAGTGACTTTAAAGGCTGGGAAACCCCGGCCGCAAAAGACTATCATGTTTTTGCCACACCCACTTTGTTTCTTTTAGACCAAAGCCGTGAAATACTTTTGCGCCCACATTCCGTAAGGCAGGTAGATGCCTGGGTGGATTGGTTTCTGGTGCAGGGTAACAGGTGAAA
>PWNO01000278.1 GCA_003557765.1 Bacteroidales bacterium | reverse complement strand
GTGTTGACCTGGTGGTATGTACACCAGGACGCATGATCAGCCACCTTAATCTGGGTTATGCTGACTTCAGCGGCCTCGAATTTCTCATCCTTGATGAAGCTGACAGGATGCTGGACATGGGTTTTCACGACGACATCATGAAGATCATATCCTTTCTTCCCAAAAAAAGACAAAGCTTATTATTCTCCGCAACTATGCCGCCCAAAATCAGGGAATTGAGTCGCAAGATATTGCGCAACCCGGCAGAGATCAATATTGGTTTGTCCACCCCTCCTGAACAGATTAGCCAGGAAGCCTATGTGATGTACGAAGACCAAAAGCTCACAGCAGTAAAATGGCTCATCCAGGATGATCGAATGAGAAGCATTCTCATCTTCAGTGACACGAAGTCAGGCGTTAAACAGCTGGCCAGGGACCTGAAGAAAAACAAAGAATCAGTGGAAGAGATTCACTCAGACCTGAATCAATCCGTGAGGGAGGAGGTGATGAATCGGTTCAAGGCCAGAAAAACACGTATACTTGTGGCTACAGATGTGGTTTCCAGAGGCATTGACGTAGAAGATATTGACATGGTGATCAATTACGATGTACCCCATGATGCAGAAGACTATGTACATCGCATCGGACGGACTGCACGCGCAGGTGCACATGGAAAGGCATGTACACTGATTGTGCCGGCAGAAATGGGCGATTTTTCGGCCATCGAAAAACTGCTGGGAAGTGCTGTAGAGAAAATCAGCCTGCCCGAAAGCATGGGAAAGACACCGGTTTACCAGGTAAAAAGAGCTGCAAACAGGCATTCGCGCAAAAGAACCTTTCGCAAAAAAAGACATCGAAAGCCGTTTTCCGGAAAAAAGAAACCTCACGACAAAAATGGTTAGTGTCGTTCCAACGCTACAGTGTTGGTTATGTCGCAGAGATAAGGAAAAAAATCAAGACTCGGGCCGGCCAGAGTAGCGTTGATATGACACCAGGTTATGCCAGCCTTATTGCCATAGGGCATGTTGCCTATGCGATTAGGACACGCATTTTAAAAAGATAACGCTTTAGCTTACAGCATCACCCTTATCTCCGGAGTCTTCGGAATCTCCGGAGTCTTCGGAGTCTTCTGAGTCACCGGAGGCCTGTTGCTTATCCTCCTTTTTGTCCTCGCCAAGGTCTTCAAAAGAGATGTCATCAGCCTTTTTATCCGTATCTTTTTCTGCCTCCTTTGTACTATCTTCATTCTTAGTTGCAGGAGGAGCCTCCTTTAAGACTTCACCCTGAAGCCTTTCAATGGCTGAAAAAGATTCATTCAGGGCATCCTTGAACTTGTCAAAATCTTCCTGATAAAGAAACAATTTGTGTTTTTCGTAATAAAACTTACCGGTTTGTTGATTAAATCGTCGCTTACTTTCTGTTATGGTAAGATACAACTCGTTAGAACGTGTCGATTTAACATCAAAAAAGTAGGTTCGCTTCCCGGCCCTCACTGCTTGTGAATGAATATCATCTCTTGGGGCATCCGTGCCAAAGTCTTCCATCATAATTCGTCTGTTTTCTTTCTTTACAAATAAATTTTCTTTTCTTGTTTACAGATTCCAGCTATTTTGGCAAAAGTAAAGAACGTAAGGCCCGCCAAGGGCCATTCACAAATTTACGAAATACAAATTAATAAAGAAAAAAAATAACTTACTTTTGCATTGTTTTACAGGCAGGCTGTTGCGTTTTTTTATGATGAATGCTTTGCAATTGCTGTTATACTTTTTCTTATGATCAACAGAAGACATTTAAGGGTAAAAATATTACAATGCTTGTATGCGTTCTATCAGTCACACAACCAGGAGCTGGACTCTGGTGTCAATGAGTTGATGAAAAGCATTGAGAAGGTCTATGACCTGTATCTTTATCAGTTCACACTCCTTGTGGCACTGGTAAGACAGGAGGAGCAGATCCTTGATGAAAGGCAAAGAAAGCATCTGCCTACGGAAGAGGACTTGCATCCGAATAAGCGTTTCATTAACAACAAGATATTGCGGATGCTTGAACAGGATGCGACACTGGAAAAAATGGCATCAGCGCGAGGAATTCACTGGCAGGATCACATGGATTTGGTACGCAACCTGCTTAAGCACATCAAACATTCAAGTTATTACAACGCTTATATGCAGGCTGAAGATGGCAATGAGAAGGATGATTTGCGTTTAGTTATCAGGATGATTGAGAGGGACATCGTTGACTTTGAGCCACTCCACTATTTTTATGAAGAAAAAAGCATTTACTGGATAGATGATTGGGAACTGATTTATAAGATGATGCTTAAAACGCTCAGGGCTTCTGTAGAAAAAGGCCAGGTGGAGCTAATGACGCTATTCAAGGATCCTACTGACCGGGATTTTGCCCAGACACTATTCCAAAAAGCTGTCCTAAACCACGAAGCCTTCAATGAAATCATTTCTCAGAAGACCAAAAATTGGGATGTGGATCGCATTGCACTGATGGATATGATTATCATGGAAATGGCCCTTACGGAGATTCTCAAATTCCCTGAAATCCCCGTCAAGGTGAGCCTGAACGAATACATTGAGTTATCTAAAATGTACAGTACGCCCAAAAGCAAAGTTTTTGTCAATGGAGTGTTGGATAAACTGCTGGATGAGTTTGTTAAAGAAAAAAAAATCGTTCCGTACAAAGCGCCGGGTAGCGATGGTGCTTCAGAATGATTTATTAACTTTGTTGTACAATCATTTATTAAATCAAAGAAAAGACTGATGAACATGTTATTTATTATTTTGAAAGGCGAGTTGGGAGCATCTGGTGTTTTACAGGCTGAATCAGGCGGTGCAGGTGACTTTAGTGGTTTATTGTTCCTCCTTTTGATCATATTGGTTTTCTATTTCTTTTTCATCCGTCCGCAGATGAAGAAGCAAAAGCAGCTGCGTCAGTTTCGTGAACAGTTAAAGAAAGGGGACAAGGTGGTAACCATCGGAGGCATTCACGGAAAGATCGTGGAGGAGCAGGAGCAGAGCTTTACTCTTGAGGTTGAAGACGGTACACGTTTCCGCGTCCAAAAGACGGCCATCGCCATGGAAGGTGCTTCGGAGCAGCTCGGTGAAAGGCGATAATGAACTGGAAGTACTTATTGCGAAAAAAAAAGGCATTAACGCCCCGCGAGGCAGCCAGCCAGCGCAGGCTCCACATATTTGTGTTGTGCTTGCTTTGTAGCGCTATGTTTTGGCTTTTCACCAAACTTTCGCAAGAAAACGAGTCTGAATTCCGGCAATATGTAATCATCCATGACTTTCCTGAAGGCAAAGTTGGGGTTAATCAAACTGACAGCCTTGTACATTATACTTTGGAAACGACTGGTCTGAGGCTGATCACGGAAAGATATTTCAGCCAGCAAGATACACTTTACCTGGTGGCTGATCAGCTTCCCATTGTTCAACGCGATGACCATACAGCCCATTATGTTACAGCAGAAGAGCTGGAAAACAGGTTAAGAGATCATTACGGCGACTGGGCCCAGGTGAGCCAGGTGTTACCTGATACGATCCATGTGGAAGTGGTACCAGCCATCACAAAAAAAGTTCCTGTCCTTTTAAATAAGGATATCTCGTACGAAAAGCGGTTTGGCCCTTATGGCGATCTGACCATCACACCTGACAGTGTCACCATCACTGGCCCAAAAACCATGCTGGATACGATGGAATTTATTCATACTGCTTTCTGGCAGAAAGATGATATCCGTTCCACTGTCAGAAAGGTATTAAACCTGGAGATTGCCTCACCCCTTATCCAGGCCGGTACAAAGCAAATCCACCTGCACATTCCTGTAGAAGAGTTTACCGAAGCATCCAAATCCCTGCCTATTACCATTGATTGTCCGCTACCCCTTGAAGATGGCCAGTTACGGCTGTTTCCCAAAAATGTGGAAGTGATTTACCTCGTGGCATTGCGGGATTACCGGGTGGTAAACGAAAACATGTTTGAAGTCAGCGTGACCTGCCCGCAGGCTGAAATAACAAGTGAAGACAGGTTACATGTCAGACTGGATTCCTATCCAGCATTTGTGGAGGTCCTTTCCATCAGACCTTCAAGCGTGGATTATGTCATCCTGGAATAATAAACATCATGATACGTGTTGGTGTAACTGGCAACATTGGGAGTGGCAAAACGACCATATGCAAAATTTTTAAACAACTGGGCATTCCTGTCTATTATGCTGATGAACGTGGCAAATACTTCCTGGACAAACCGGCGGTAAAAAATCAGGTCATAAATGCATTGGGCGATGGTATTCTGGACCGGGAGGGAGGCATTAACCGCCAGAAACTGGCTGCTCGCGTGTTTAACAATCAGGATGAACTTAATCAGCTAAATGCCATTATTCATCCACTGATCAGGGAAGACTTTATGCGGTGGTCTGCTGAACAAACAGCGAGACCCTATGTTATCCAGGAGGCGGCCATCCTGATAGAAAGCGGTCAGCACATACATCTCGATAAAATTATCCTTGTAAAAGCACCCGAAGACATCAGGATACAGCGAGTATGCGACCGGGATCAGACAGATGCTGATCTTGTCAGGCAGCGTGCAATTCATCAGATGCCGGAAGATGAAAAGACCAGGTTTGCTGATTACATCATACATAACGATGGAAAGCAGGCACTGATACCACAGGTTAACCTCATTCATAAAAGCCTGTTAAACCTTGGCAATGGTTTTTAAACCGTAATATCGAAGCAGATAATATTTCGGTAGTTAACCCGTTTTTTCTTAATAAAAACAACATAAATCTGCATTTGTGTTTTTGAATAAGCATACTTTTTCCCTTCTGTTTCTGCTGTTGTTTATCAGTACAAACGCTTATACCCAGAGACAAAGTGGTCGCGTATATGAATTCCTTAACCTGTCACAGACCGCTCGAATGACAGCGGTTGGAGGATATGGTTTTCCTGTTTTTGAGCCCGACCTTGGCATGTCGCTGATGATTCCCTCAATGCTCAGTCAGGATCATAAAAACCACCTTTCGCTTAACATTGTCGATTATTTTGACGACATCAATTACGGAACTGTGGCCATCAGCCATTATTTCAACCGATTGGGGCATGTAAGCGGGGCATTACAATATATTGATTACGGATCATTTGTTGAAGCCAATGAGTTTGGGCAAGTTATCGGGCACTTTACAGCCGGAGAATATAGTTTTCAGATAGGATGGGGCAGGGCATTGAATGAGCAATTCGCTGTCGGCAGCAATCTCAAGCTCATATACTCCACATTTCATGACCACAGTTCCTTCGGCATAGCCACTGATGTGGCCCTGTCATACCATAACCATGAAAGACTTATCGCTGCCTCATTGATTGCTCGTAACATGGGAACGCAAATCACCCAGTATCATAGTGGAAATCGCGAACCTTTGCCTTTTGATCTTGTACTCAGCATTACCAAGAAACTGGAGAATGCGCCTTTTCAGTTTTCCTTTGTGGCGAACAACCTGCACAATTATGACCTGACCTACGACTCACCGATTTTGCTGCCCGACCATTTCTCTGGTGATAATGGTGAGGATGAACAGAATTTCCAGGAAAGAGTTGGTGACCTGGCCGACAATCTGATGCGTCATGTGGTTGTGGGTGTGGAGTTTACACCTATGGAAAGTTTTAGTTTCCGTGTGGGATACAATTACCGAAGGAGACAGGAAATGAAAGTAGAAAGCCGGCTATCCACTGTGGGCTTTTCCTGGGGCTTTGGTGTCAACATATCGCGTTTTCAGCTTAACTACGGAAGATCCAATCACCACCTGGCTGGTGCTCCCAATCATTTTTCCATCAACACCAGCATCCAGGACCTGTTCGAACGTTCGGAGAACAGCAATTAAACAATAGCATCACCCGTTTTTTCCACAAGCATCACGCCATCACGGACAGGTAGCATCAAATGCTGCACACCAGGATGTCCTTTGATATACTCATTGAATTGTATGATACCAAGCGTCTCTTCATCATCATGATACGCTTTATCAAGCACCTTGCCGCTCCACAATACATTATCGGCCAATAAAACAGCCCCAATTGGCATTTTGGGATATATCATGTCAAAATACCGCTGATAGTTTGCTTTATCTGCATCCATAAATACTAGGTCATATGGTCCCTCCAAACGGGGAATGATGTCCAGTGCCTCACCTACATGTTGGTTTACCTTGTTACGGATGCCGGCCTTTTCAAAATATTGCCCTGCAAAGTCCTCCAGCTCCGGGTTATGGTCTATAGTATCAATCTTTCCTTCAGTTGGCAGACCCTCTGCCAGGCATATGGCTGAATACCCGGTGTAGGTGCCAAGTTCCAAAATCCGCATGGGCTTCAGTATGCGACTCATGAAGGCAAGAAAACGACCCAACAAATGCCCCGAAAGCATCCTGGGCTGCAAAACCTTGGCATGTGTTTCCCTGTTTAATAGTTTGAGCACCTCGCTTTCCTGGCTGCTATGCGCCAGTGCGTAAGCCTCTATGCGATCTGGTAAAAAATCCATAATTCCTGTGTTGTCAATTGTTGAAATTAGCTGTTGGCTCTTGGCTATTAGCTTTTTGCGGGTGGCCGTTAGCTATTGCTGTTTGAGATGATACAATGATGACATTTATATGATCAGAAAAAATATTTGTCGAACCACAGCATCTCAAAGTCATCTGAGCTAAAACGTGAAATATTCTTGCCAATAGCTAAAAGCCAAGAGCCAATAGCACTCCTTTAACTAACGTGTTTGTGGGAAATTTTGTTTGTATGGAAAGGGATATTTCATTACTTTTGCAGTTGGTGAGTCTGGTACGACCAGCTCCCGCTAAATTCCCCCAGGACCGGAAGGTAGCAAGGGTAGGCGGTCGTAGCGGTGCGATACCATGGCTCACCTTTTTTGATAAAGACACACCAAATATATTGAAAAGAAACCTGGAAACAATAGGGCACAAACATAAACAAGGATGATATCCGGCCCTTCAGATGTTTCGACTTTTAGACCTTTTGGACTTTTTGACATTAAACTTTCAAACTATGAAGTTTTTTATTGATACGGCTAACCTGGATGAGATCCGGGAGGCAATGGACCTTGGGATCCTTGATGGGGTAACCACCAATCCTTCGCTGATGGCCAAAGAGGGTATTAAGGGCGAGGAAAGCATTAAGAAACATTATGTTGACATTTGTGAGATTGTAGACGGCGATGTCAGTGCTGAAGTCATTGCCACGGATTTTGATGGGATCATCAAGGAGGCAGAGGAGCTGGCTGCACTGCACCCACAGATCGTTGTTAAAGTGCCCATGATCAGGGAGGGCGTGAAGGCGATCAAATACCTCAGTTCCAAAGGCATAAAAACAAATTGTACCCTGGTGTTTTCTACAGGCCAGGCCATTTTGGCCGCTAAGGCCGGAGCTACTTATGTGTCGCCGTTTATCGGACGCCTGGATGATGTGTCCACAGATGGTGTGGAATTGGTTGCCCAGATCGTGGACATCTACCGCAATTATGATTTTGACACGCAAGTCCTTGCTGCCAGCATCCGGCATACTATGCACATTCCGCAATGTGCAGAAGCGGGTGCGGATGTGGTCACCTGTCCCCTCAAACCCATTATGGGCCTGCTGAAACACCCGCTTACCGACATAGGACTGGAAAAGTTCCTTGCTGATCACAGGAAATAATCAGTCGGGGATGAAAAACAAAAGCAGCGCAGACCTGTCAAAATGTTGACTTTTTGACAAAAAATATACATATGAACCGCATAATTTTCATTTTCCTACTTATATCTGTGGCCAGGTTGGCCGTTGCTGCTGAGGATCCGCGCAGGGATCGTGTGACTGAGACCCTGGAGACTCACCCTGACAAAACTTTTCTTGTATATCTTTACGAGATCAAGGAAAACATTGGCCCGCCAGCCCGTCATCGTACACAGCGTGCTTTTGAGGAAGCCGACAGCCTCAATGCTGATTTCGTCCTCCTGCACATGAACACTTATGGAGGAACCGTAAATGACGCAGACTCCATCCGGACGCGCATTATGCAAAGCCGTATTCCCGTTATGGTCTTCATCGACAACAACGCGGCTTCAGCTGGTGCGCTTATTTCCATTGCCGCAGACAGGATTTACATGCGTCCGGGTGGTAACATCGGGGCGGCCACAGTGGTGGATGCCACCGGAGAAGAAGTACCCGACAAGTTTCAATCATACATGCGTGCCATCATGCGCTCCACCGCTGAAGCCAAAGGTCGTGATCCTGATATCGCACAGGCCATGGTAGATGCTTCCATTGAAGTAGAAGGGGTTTCAGAAGCTGGGAAAGTACTGACCTTTACCGCCTCTGAAGCGATGCGGTGGGGGTTTTCCGAAGGCATGGCCGAAAATATTCCACAGGTGCTGGAAATGGCCGGAATAGAAAACTATGAGATTGTGCAACAACGCCTTACCTTTACCGACAGGGTTATTCAGTTCCTGATCAACCCAATTGTGAGCGGAATACTAATCATGCTTATTCTCGGTGGGATCTATTTTGAACTGCAAACTCCCGGTGTGGGATTTCCTATCCTGGCCGCAGCCACCGCTGCACTGCTCTATTTTGCACCACTCTATATCGAAGGTCTTGCAAGTCATTACGAAATCATCCTGTTTATTCTTGGTTTGATACTGGTGGCCATTGAGCTCTTTGCCATACCCGGATTTGGGGTCACAGGTATCCTGGGTGTATTATCAATCGTCACCGGCCTGGCACTCGCCATGGTGGGCAATGAAGGGTTCGACTTTACTGGTGTGGCGCTCTCAGAAATCCTGATGGCTTTCTTGATCGTAATCATTGCCACCTTCTTATCCCTCAGCGGATCATTTTACATTGGCGACAAACTCTTCTCCACCACACGATTCGGTGAGCTGGCTCTGGATACGGTCCAGGAAAAAAGCTCTGGCTACACATCAGCAGATGCCACCATGTCTACCCTGGTGGGGAAAACCGGTGTCGCCTTTACCATGCTCAGACCTAGCGGAAAAGTCGAAATCGATGACGACATCTACGATGCCACTGCCCTTACCGGATTTGTTGACAAAGGTGATGCCATCAAAGTAGTCAAGTACGAAACATCACAGGTGTTTGTGGTTAAAGTATAGGAAAGCCTGTTCCGATAAATTCGACCATACTGAAAATAAACCCTGCAATGCATAAAAACCGAATACTCTCCCCGCTTTTTACGGACTTGTATCAGCTTACGATGGGGCAGGCTTATTTTCTCGAGGAGCGACACGACCAGCCCGCTTCCTTCGATTATTTTTTCAGGAAGAACCCTTTTAGTGGAGGATATGTCATCTTTACGGGACTCCATGAGCTCCTGGAGCAAATCCAAGGACTTCGTTTTGGTGAGGCTGACATTGACTTTCTGCACCAAAAGGGCTTTCACCCTGATTACCTTGAATATCTAAAGTCGTTTTCTTTTCGCGGGGACATCACCGGCATGCGGGAAGGAGAAATCGTCTTTCCGGTTGCGCCGATCCTGCGTGTGGACGGTGGACTGCAAGAAGTGCAGCTCATTGAAACATTGTTGCTGAACGTATTGAACTTTCAGTCGCTTATTGCCACCAAGGCCAGCAGGATCAGGTTCAGTGCAGGTAAACGCAAGCTAAGCGACTTTGGATTACGCCGTGCACAAGGACTCGGAGGCATTCAGGCCTCCAGGGCTGCCATCATAGGTGGATTCGACACCACATCCAACATGCTGGCGGCCATGGAACACGATATCACCCCTGCCGGCACCATGGCACATAGTTTCATTGAAAGTTACAGTAGCGAGCTCGAGGCATTCCGCGCTTACGCCAGGATCTTCCCCGAAAACTGTGTGCTTTTGGTTGACACATACAACACGCTGAAGAGCGGTATCCCAAATGCGATCAAAGTGGCCCGGGAGTTGAATAAACAAGGCTTCCGACTAAAAGGCATCCGACTGGATAGCGGTGACCTTGCATACCTTTCAAAAAAAGCGCGCAAGATGCTTGATGAACGTGGCCTGAATGATGTACAGATCATTGTCTCCAATCAACTAGACGAACATGTAATTAAAAGCCTGCTGGACCAGCAAGCCCCCATCGACATTTTCGGTGTAGGTACCAGCATGGTCATTGGGCGTCCTGATGGCGCAATTGACGGGGTGTTTAAGCTATCCTATGCCGGTGCTGATCCGCGACTGAAAATCTCTGAAAATGTGCAGAAGACCACCCTTCCCGGAAAGAAAAAGGTGTTCAGGTTTCTTGATCAGCATGGCTGTTTCTACGCCGACTGCATAGCACTGGATCATGAACAGCATCCCAAAGGCATGACGCATCCCTTTCAAAAAGAAAAAAGCCTGCGACTGGAGGGAATGGAGCACGAAGACATATTCATTACCCAAATGAAAGATGGAGAGGTTACCGGCAACAGTGAGACAAACCCTTTCAGGCTGCGTGAATTCGCTGCAACACGTCTGAAAAATTTACCAGAAGAGCACAAAAGGTTTGACTTCCCGCACATCTACAAGGTGGGGATCTCGGACCAACTGATGGCACTGCGTGACAATATGGTACAAAAGTTGCAAGACTACATGTGAATTGCTGTCAAAACATCAACATAGTCGATTTTTTACTTTGAAAATCAGGTTAAAGGTTCGCCACGTACAATTAAAACCAGATCCTTTGACCTTTTGATATGTTGACAAAAATTTTAGCCTATGAACGCTTTACTGATTGTAGATGTCCAGTATGACTTTCTGCCTGGTGGTGCTTTGCAAGTACCGGATGGAGACCAGGTAATTCCGGTGATCAACAAGATACAACAAGCATTTCCGCTGGTTGTGGCTACCCAGGACTGGCATCCCGCAGCCCATGGGAGCTTTGCTTCTGCACACAAGGACAAAATGCCCTTTGATCAGACCATCCTTGGCGGACTTGAGCAGATCCTATGGCCCGACCATTGTATTCAGGGCACCAGAGGTGCTGCATTTGCTGAAGAACTGGAGATGCATTCCGTAGAAGCTATTTTCCGCAAGGGCCTTGATCCGGAAATTGACAGTTACAGCGGCTTTTTTGACAATGGAAGAAAGAAAAGCACCGGCTTGGCAGACTATCTCAGAGGCAAGGGCATACAAAACGTCTATGTTACAGGTCTTGCCGGTGATTTTTGTGTGGCCTTCACTGCGCTGGATGCGCTCAAAGAAGGTTTCAAAACCATCCTGGTGGAAGATGCAACCCGTCCGATCGATCCGGATGGCTTTACTTCCATGAAGGCATCCATCAAAGAAAAAGGGGGCAAAATCATCCAATCGAATTCCATCTGACTCCCATGCGTATCCAAAAGATCAATATTCCCAATGCCCGCCTAACCGAAGGTCACTGGTACAGGTTTCGTATCCTGAAAATCGTGTCTCTCGGTCAGGATGACGATTGGTTTGTGATGCAAGACCCAAACGGCTATAAAATATTGGTACCTAAAAAGTTTTATGAAGATTACGGGTTTTCATCTGGGCAGACCATCTCCTGTCGCGTAGATAAGATTAACTGCAATGGAAGGATGTTCCTGGAACCCGCTCACCCGCATTACAAAGAAGGTGAGACCTATGATTTTGAGCTTGAAAGCAAAGGTCGCCGCAAAAACATCATTAATCAGGATGAGTATTTTTTTCTTGTCAGGGATTTGTTTCACAACACCTGGAAAGTACGTACCTATGATGAGGCATTATGGGACAATCCCCCTGCAGGGATACGCTGCAAGGTAAAGCGCATCAAAAAGGGAAAATTGTTTCTCATGATCTCCGGAGAAGAAGTAAAACACCCAGAGCTGAAACCCGGAAGGTTTTATGTCTTTACGATCGTGGATGACATGCATAACCCGGATGATGGTCAGCGCTATTACATTTTGAAAGATGCCTCAGGCAGCAAACACCTGCTACGCAAGAAATATTACCACCATTATGGCTTCAGGAAGGGACAACAGGTTACTTGCAGGGTAGAAAAATTTGCTTCTGAAGGCTATTATCTCCTGGAGCCGGAGCATCCCTGTTATAAACCTGGAAACATTTATAGCTTCGCCGTCGACAGGGTGGAGGAACTGTTGTTTACCGATGGTTTTGCGCAAAAAGTATTGGTGCTTACGGATTGTTTCGGGGAGGAGGTCAAGGTATTTGCAGACGAGCAAACCGCCTCATATTATCTGGATAAAGACCAGGCCAGGGTACGTGTGCAGCGCATTCGCAAAAGCAGGCTGGAAGTGGAGCTAATGGATCAAATTATCTGAAAACAACATCCTGCACAATTTGCTCTCCAAGTTCTTCATTGATTTTTTGGATGATCTTCTCCCGGGCATACTCAAGCTCATTACGCAGGACCGACGACCGGAGATAGACGGTCAGCCTGCCCTGCCGCACTGATACGTTATCAGTATACCGGGCAATGTGCGTGCCCATTACTTTCTCCCACGAAGCCATGATGCGCGTTTCCGTGATTTTTCCATCAAGGCGGTGCCTTCTCAGCACCTCACGGATAAGTTCTCCCAGCGGACGTGTGTTGGTTGAAGTCATGCAGATCAATGATTAAGTTGACTGATTCAGCATCCTGGTTTGTGTAATTTTTCCCCCTTCCATATCAAAAAGCTTACACTCTGACGGAATGCTTTCAAAAAGTTTTTCGAGCCGCTGCGGGTGCGTATCTGTCACAAAGACCTGTCCAAAATCTTCGCGGCTAACCAGTTTCATAAGTTGGGTTACCCTGGATTCATCCAGCTTGTCAAAGATGTCATCAAAGAGGAGAATGGGATGAACATCCTTGATTTTTTTTGTAAACACGAACTGGGCAAGGCGAAGGGCGATGATGAATGATTTTTGTTGTCCCTGACTGCCAAATTTCTTGACGGGTTCATTGTGGATAAGGAAGGAGAGGTCATCCTTATGGATGCCTGCAGTAGTATGTTGCGCGATCCTGTCCTTTTCCCGGGATTCCTCCAATAGTGACCTAAGATCTCTATTGTCCAGGTGTGTGTCATAGATGATGTCCGTTTTCTCATTGCCATGGCTTAAAAAGGAATAATATTCACGAAAGACAGGCAAAAAGGAAGTGAAGAAACCGGCACGTTCCTGGTGAAGGAATTGACCATTTTTGATTAGTTGTTCATCCCAAATCGCAAGGGAATCCTGATCGAAACGCCGTTTTTCGGCAAATATTTTCAAGAGGGCATTGCGTTGCTGCAAGGCTTTATTATAAGCCATCAGCTTATGCAAGTACTCCTTGTGGTATTGGGAGATGACTCCATCCACGAATTTGCGTCGCTCTTCGCTGCCACCTAAAATCAGCCGGCTGTCAGCCGGACTAAGCAGCACCAAGGGGTAAGAGCCGATGTGGTCGGAAAGGCGGTCATACTCCTTTTTGTTTCTTTTGAAGACCTTACGCTGCCCCCGTTTCAATCCGCAATACAAGCTATCGGTTTTTCCATTCACCCGGTATTTCCCCTTGATCACAAAAAAATCCTTTTCAAAAGCAATGTTTTGCGAATCTACGGGATTGGCGAAACTCTTACAAAAGGAAAGGTAGTAAATGGCATCCAGCAGGTTTGTTTTACCGGCCCCGTTGTGACCGGCAAAACAATTGAACTTAGGTGACAAATCCACCTTGAGATCTGGCAGGTTTTTGAACTGCATCACACTAAGCTGCTGGCAATACATCATGGTGATGGAATGGTTTGGGCTGTGCCTATTTGTTCATGCCGCCACAGACGGTAAACACCTGTCCGGTGACATAAGAAGCCATGTCTGAAGCTAGAAATATAGCCATGTTTGCCACGTCTTCGGGCTTACCTGCACGCTTCAGGGGTATTTGTTCAGCCCACTGTTTCTTCACGTCTTCCGGCAGTTTGGCCGTCATCTCGGTTTCAATGAAACCCGGTGCGATGGCATTTACGCGGACATTTCGAGCGCCTATTTCCTGTGCGACAGACTTGGTGAATCCGATCATTCCCGCTTTGGACGCCGCATAATTAGCCTGGCCGGCATTGCCGCCGATACCTACGACCGAACTCATATTGATGATGCTGCCCTGGCGTTGCTTCAGCATGTAACGCTGGGCTGCCTTGCACAGGTTGAAGGCAGATTTCAGGTTGATACGGAGCACATCATCCCACATTTCTTCCGTCATACGCATCATGAGTGTGTCACGGGTGATCCCGGCGTTATTTACCAGGATGTCGATGCTGCCAAATTCTTCAACAACTTCTTTCACCAGGTGCTCGCTATCTGCAAAGCTGCTCGCATCAGATGCATACCCTTTGGCTTTTACGCCAAACGCAGCAAGTTCCTTTTCCAGTTCTTTTGCCTGGTCATCATAGGCCAGGTCAGAAAATGCCACGTTAGCTCCTGTTTCAGCAAATGCGATGGCAATGGCCTTGCCAATCCCACGGGAGCCGCCTGTGACAAGGGCTGTTTTTCCTTCCAAAATTTTCATTTCATGTGTTTTGGTGATACATTATTATCTAGCAATTTGATATAGAAATTGACAAAGGACTTGGACAGCTTCTGACAGTCAAGGTGCTGTTGTTTCGGCTGACTTAAAACGTCAAACCCCTAATCGCTTCGCTTTCGGGTCTTTGCTGTCGGGCCTTCGCTGCCAATCAGCCTTAAACCTCAAACTTCAAATTTCTAATACCTTCCAAACAATCACAATCCACCTGAGAAGCACCCCAGGGGCTGTCCGGATGGTTAAAACCAATGTCCGGCAGGTGAACAGACCGGGCAATGAAGTTACAAACTTATCAGCAAAAACCCAATTAAATCCACTTGATCAGGTTGAAATCCTGGCGGTGGGCAAGTTCTGGGTGTTTGGGAAACACACGGAATGCATAATTAAAATCACCGGTGCGTTGTGCCGGCACCTCAGATTTAAACGTAACCTGCGCCTGATCACTTTTTACCTTTTCCATCTCATAGACTGACACCATTTCGCGATCACCGCCTGGCGACTTTTGGGCAAAGACCACTTCCACGCCAAAATCGGAATCTTTCAGATCCTGCACCTCAAGGGTGAGCTCTGCCAGGAATAGGTCACCCAGCTTAAGCTCCTTGCCAGAGTTGCTCAGCAGTTTCTTGTCCACGACCTGAATGGTATCCCAGGCACGCAGTACCTTGTTTTTCCAATAAACCATTGCCCGGGCCGTTTTATAATCATCCTGGTGGAAGCGTGCAGAAGAATCAAACAAAGTATGATAATATTGATTAAAATAATCGTCCATCATGCGCTTGTTGGTATAATGTGGCGCAATGCGGGCAATGTTGTTCTTGATCCACCTGACCCATTCTTCAGGCATGTCTTTGTCGTTTCGGTCATAGAACATGGGCGCGATCTCAGTTTCCAGGGTGTTGTAGATCATTTCCGCATCCAGTTCGTTCTGGAACTCCTGGTTTTCAAAGGTCTTCTCTTCCTTGAGCTGCCAGCCTGCTTCCTCTACATAGCCTTCTGCCCACCAGCCATCCAGCACGCTGAAATTCATTACGCCATTCAACGTTGCTTTCTGTCCACTGGTGCCTGATGCTTCCTGGGGCCGGGTAGGTGTATTCAGCCAGATATCGACCCCTTTGACCAGTTCGCGACCGAGCTCCATATCATAATCTTCAAGGAAGATCACCTTGCCAAGGAATTCTTTCCTGCGGCTTACCTCAAGAATGTGCTTGATCAATTCCTGTCCGGCTTTATCAGCTGGGTGCGCTTTCCCTGCATAGATAAACTGCACTGGTTTGTCAGGATCATTTACAATACGCGAAAGGCGTTCCAGGTCGTTAAACAGCAGATGGGCGCGTTTGTAGGTGGCAAAGCGGCGGGCAAAACCTATGGTGAGTGCTTTGTCATCCACGGCATCCATCAGCTGATAGATCTTGCGTGGGGTTTCCTGGCGGCGTGAAAGGTTTTGCAGCATCCTGCGTTCAAGATATTGCAACAGGTTCTTCCTGTTTTTGTTGCGCAGTTCCCAGATTTGCTTGTCAGGCACATCGTAAATCTTTTCCCATACACGTGGGTTGCTGATGTCTTTGAGGAAGTCATTGCCAAAGGTCTTGCGATAGAGTTCCTGCCAATCGCCGGCGGTCCAGCTGCCATAGTGAACCCCGTTGGTGACGTGCCCGATATGGATCTCATCCGGGAAGTAGCCGGGGTAGAGGTCCTTGAACATGTTCCGCGATACCTTGCCGTGGATGAGGCTCACCCCGTTGACATGCCGCGCCAATTTGGCTGCCAGCACGCTCATAGAATAATCTTCTTCGGGGTTTTGTGGGTTCATCTTACCCAGGCCCATGAAGGTTTCCCAACTGATGCCGAGTCGGTCGGCATAATGCGGCATGTAGGTACGCAGCATGTCTTCGCTAAAGAAGTCGTGTCCGGCCGGAACTGGTGTGTGCGTAGTAAATAGGCTGCTGGCGCGCACTACCTCCATGGCTTCGTGGAAGCTGAGTTTGTCTTCCTGGACGTACTTGCGCAAGCGTTCTAATCCGGTAAAGGCCGCATGGCCCTCATTGCAATGATACACATCTGGTTGTAGGCCGAGCGCATCCAGCAAACGGATGCCGCCAATGCCCAGGAGGAACTCCTGTTTGAACCGGTTTTCCCAATCGCCGCCATAAAGCTGGTGTGTTACAAAGCGGTCCACCGGCTGGTTTTCCGAGACGTCGGTATCAAGGAGGTAAAGGGGGACCCTTCCCACATCGATTCGCCATATGCGGGCGTGCAGGGTGCGTCCTGGGAACCCAATGCTGATCTTCACCCGCTTGCCGTCCTTGTCGCGCACCGGCTTGGCAAACATCCGGGCAAAGTCGTGCGGGTGGTAGGTGTCCAGCTGCTCCCCATGCACGGACAAGCTCTGTGTGAAGTAGCCGTAACGGTAAAGAAGCCCGATGCCCACCATGTCTATATTATCGTCGCTGGCTTGTTTGAGGAAGTCACCAGCCAGCACGCCCAGACCGCCCGAATAGATCTTGACATTCTCATTGAGGCCGTATTCCATCGAAAAATAGGCTATCTGCTTTGCTTTTTTCTGTTTGCCTTCCTCCATGTAGGTGCGAAACTTCTTTTCCACCTCGGCATATTTTTTCATGAAAGCATCGTCTTCGGTGAGGCGTTCATACTCTTCCATCGACAGGCCTTCCAGCATCTCCACAGGGTTTTTCTCACAGGATTCCCATAATTCGGGGTTGATGCGCTGGAAGAGCCTTCGTGCATCGTCATTCCATGTCCACCAGATGTTCTTGGCCATCTCTGGCAGTGAGTTCAGTTTTTCCGGTACACTGATGCTGACACTAATCTTTTTCCATTTGGGTTTCATGCTTTCAACAGGGGGCATAGCTACACTTCTTATGGGTTGTTTTTTGTCTTTGTATTGAGGATAACGTTCACCGGCTGATTGCAATGCAAGACCAAAGGCTTCCTTGTAGGCGCCGATCTGTTGATCCCACACCACGATCTGTGCGATCTCTTTGGACTGGGCCCGACCTGGAATCATATGATTATGACAGAGCGGGGCAATCGGATCATCTTCCCCGGTAAAACCTTCTTTTTCAGACTGAATTGCCCAATTGGCGATGATTTCAGTTATTTCATCCAAAGGGCCTTCGCCTTCTTCATCACCACGACGGATAAGCTTAAGGGCTTCTCCGCTCATGGCTTCCTGCTCTTCTACCCATTTGCCAAACCCTGAAAGGCTACTGGATATACTCGGCACCTGCATAACAAGGCTTTCCATCGGCGTATAGCCCCAAGGCTCGTAGTAGGATGGGAATGCAGTAGCGTCAAAGCCAGTAAGGAGTTCAAAATAGGTCATCTGGAAGATTCCGTCATCTCCATTCAGATAAGCCGGCGTAAAAATGACCTTCACCTTGTCTTCCTGCCTGTTCATGATGCCAGCCTGGCGCAAGCGCTGCAGGATAGCATCATGTTCCGGATTCGCCAGCATGTGTGTCAGGTGTTCTTCTGTTATGGGGTTATTATAATCTGGGGTTTGTATCCTTGCCGGCAATTCCTTTTTGAAGCCAGTCTGGTTGCCAGGGACCATGATAAATGCGAGAACAGGCTTTTGCAGGTCTTGTGTGTTTAACCTTCCGAGTGCATCAATAAAAATATCGATGCCTTTGTTTCGAAACTCGTAACGGCCACTGTGACCGATCAGGAAACTGTCTTTGGGCAGCTCTATCTGCAGCAGACCCTGCGCCACGTCCAACAAACGCTTTCTTGCTGCTTTCCGGGTCTTACCTAATTCCATGTCCGCAATCAGCATCTCACGGTTTATTCCGTTGGGTGTAATCACCTGCGGCTTTTTGCCAATTACTTTTTCGCATTCATCTGCACAACCTTGCGAGACGGTAGTAAACACATCGGCTTGTTCTGCGGCCACTTTTTCAAGACTGTATTTTGACAATATCCCCAGTGCATTGGCTTTTGTTTCTGCGTCAAGACCATCAAGCTGTTGATATAGGTTTTGACCATGACCGGCAATGGATCTTCCTACCACGGTTGCGTGGGTAGTAAAGATCGTCCCTGCCTGAGGAACACGATCTTTCAGATAGAGCACGCCGGCACCGGCCATCCACTCATGAAAATGAGCGATCAATTTGTCGTGGGCAGTTAGATGGAAGTCGTAAAAGCTTTCGATAGCCTGTCCGGCAGCATAGCCAAACATGGCCGGTTCAGTATAATCCCACTGGCCGCTTAAGGAGTTTAAGCCAAATTTTAACCAGTAATCAGAAAAGATGTCATCTTTTTTGCCAAAAAGCGGGGTAAAGTCCACAAGAATGGCAATCGGATTTCCGGGCACACGCCAACGGCCAAGTCGCACGTAAATGTGCTGTTGTGCGGCATGCTCGCGCCATGCCCTGAACAAGTCTGGATCTTCCTCAAATTCGGGGTTCTGGTGTGTCTCTTTCCAAACGTCCGGACCAATACAAATGTAATTGTCTTTATGCTCTGCTGTAAGTATGGGAGCCTTGGTGCTGATCACGGTATGGATTCCACCAATCTTGTTGGCCACCTCCCAACTCACTTCAAAAATATAATCCGGATTTATATGCGCTTCTTTCATAAATAGTCCATTTTTAGTCAACAAAAAAACACGTGAAATTACAAAAAATATCGTAAGGTGAAATAAGAAATGGTTGTTAGTTGGTTTTGCGCAGGTTAGGTTTCTTCCCAAAGGAAGAAATGTCTAAAAGCCAAAAAGTCAGGGTATGCGATGGTTTTTGGGTAAAGTGATGGCTTTTGTAAGGTCAAAAAGAAGAAATGTCGTAAAGTCGGGGTATGCGTGGGTTTAGGGGTAGAATAATGGTTTTGTACTGCAAAGATTTGATTACGAGAGGGTATTAACAAAGGGCTGAAAGGACGTAAGCCCGGAGGCTTAAATAAACGTTATTGGCCGGAAGTGGCTGATTTATTTTTGGTTTGCACGCGCATATAGAGATCTGACAGTACGTTCATGTAGTGAATGTATGCGTCATAGGGAGAATTATAGGGGTTAAAATATTTATGCACGTCGCCATCGGAAAACCACTTGGTACACATGTAATAGAAATGATCGCTGGTTTGCAGCAAACGCCACGTAAGCAGGAGATTGTCATCCGCGATGCGATACACATCCTTTTCCAAAGCATACAATTTTTCAAAGGCTTCATCCTGTAGCTCATTGCCAAGCCATGCGGTGAGGTCCCGTTCTTCATCGGCCCAGGATATGGGATAGGGGACATCCAGTTCCGTTTCAGGCTTTAGCTCATCTGCCAAGACTCCCGGGGTCTTAAAGTGCATCCCGGCTTGCTCTATCGCCAGGCCCGGGAAAGCCTTCAGGAAATCAAAAATCCCTGTTTCCTTCCATTGGTGTTCGCCAAAGGTTTCATAATCCATAAAGAGGTTGATCACATCATCATCAGAGGAAACCTGCTGCAGCCATGACACATACTTTTCAGCCGTCAGGGGCCACTCATTCCACTCCCTGTTGGAAAACCGGAATGCGATGTCATCAGAAAGCCGGAAGTTTTTGAGAAGCAAGCGCAATCCAGGAACTGCAGTACTGGTGTAAAGTTTATTCGGACTTCTCCAGCCCAGAATATGCTTAGCACCTTCTGTAAGCATGGTTGTGTAGCCAAGATCATGAACCATCCGGGCAATTTTATTGGAATAGATCAATTCTGTGTTGCGGAATGACACGGTCTTTTGACCAAATAAGTCCCAGACGGTTTGCTCATGAAGGGACACCTGTGCTTCAAACTCTTTTTTGCTTTTTAATGCAGCGAGTGAGTGCGCCCAGGTTTCAGCAAGGAACTCCACAGAACCGGTGTTGGCCAGTTTCTGAAAGCTCTCAATGACCTTAGGCTCATATGCTTTGAACTGTTCCAGGGCCATGCCGGAAATGCTGAAGGCGACTTTAAAATCGTCGCCATATTTTTCGATGAGCTCCAGCAACACATTATTTGCAGGCAAATAACATTTTTCTGCAACCTGCTGCAGGATGAACCGGTTGGCATATTCATCAAAGTAGCGATCGTGATCCCCAATGTCAAAAAACCTGTAGGTTGCCAAACGATAGGGCTGGTGAACCTGGAAATAGAGGCAGATGTTCATATGCATGGATTTTGTCTAAACGTCAAAATGTCAAAATGTCTAAAGATCGAAAGGTGTGCTTTTTATTGTTATTGGGCCGGTCAATCCGGCCACTCGGTCAATGCGCGCTTTCATGGAGCATATGGTGGTAAATTTTCTTTAGCTTATATGCTGCCTGGTCCCATTTGATGCCTTCCACCTCATTTTTTCCATGCTTTTTGAACATGGTTTTTAATGCAGGGTAGTTGAGCGTACCGTAAATGGCGTCCGCCATTCCGTCTACATCCCAATAATCCACTTTCAGTGCATGTTGGAGCACTTCTGCCACGCCAGATTGTTTGGAGATGATCACGGGCACGTTTGACCGCATCGCTTCCAGCGGTGAGATGCCGAATGGTTCGGATACGGAAGGCATCACGTAAGCGTCACTCATTCCGTACATTCTGTCCACGTCGGCACCCCGGAGAAAACCGGTGAAATGAAAGCGGGTTCCCATACCAAGCTCGGCCACACGTCGTATCATGCGTGGCAGCATGTCTCCGCTGCCCGCCATCACAAAACGCACATTGTTGTCGCGTTGTAAGACTTTATGTGCCGCTTCTATGAAATATTCCGGTCCTTTCTGGTATGTAACCCTTCCGAGGAAGGTGACGATCTTTTCAGGAAAATGCTTTGTTGCATCTATCGGTGTTTTATCTGCAGGGGGGTCTACGCCATTGTGCACGGTAATGACCTTTTCCGGGTCGATCCCGTATTTCTGAATGACTGTATCCCGTGTCATATGACTTACGGCCACTACTTTGTCGGCGGACTGCATGCCTGTTTGTTCAATCTCGAACACTGCAGGATTCACATGCTGTCCGGATCGGTCAAACTCTGTGGCGTGCATGTGCACCACCAAGGGTTTTCCAGTGATCTTCCGGGCCTCGATCCCTGCCAGGTAGGTGAGCCAGTCGTGGGCGTGGATGATGTCAAAATCGTGCGTTTTGGCAATTTTGGAAGCCACGATGGCATATCTTTTCACCTCTTCCATCAGGTTCTTGCCATATCCACCAGAAAAGGAATAGGTTTTGGCGTCCCATTGCAGTTTCTTCACGTGCTGCACCTTTGTGAGTTCTTTGACCAGCTTCAGGTACTCTTCTTCGGTAGCATAGGGCAGGAGGGTAGAGTCAATCTCAAACAGGCTGATTTTGCCGTCGGCAGATTGAAACACTTCGTCATCGGGATGCATTTCTACCCCGGAAGCACTGATCAGTTCCATATTTTCTCCTGGTTCATCCCCATGGAGCCTGGGTACAACAAAAAGAAGGTCCATCTCTGCCCTAAGCATGGCTTTTGTCAGCCCGTAGCAGGCCGTACCCAATCCACCGGAAATGTGTGGCGGAAACTCCCATCCAAACATCAGTACTTGCATAGTTTTTTATTTTGGTATGACAGGTCAAGCCCTGTCATTACATCGGGTTCATTTGTTTATATGCCAATGTACAAACAAAGCGCTTCCTTAACCTTAACCATACTTCTTCACCGCAGCTTAAGTGTTGCGGCTACTTAAAAATAAGTGACTGCATGCGCAATACCTCACCCAGGCTTGCTGCAAACGAGATAGCCCCGCGTGCATGATGCGGCGGATCTCCTTCGTAAATTTCTGATATGGTTCCCACACCAGCCTCCGTAAGACAGGGCTCAAGGTCTTCAAATAGCTTTTGAACAGGCTTCATGCCATCTTCTCCATATACCTTATGCCAGGCATGTGCATAAAAACCCAATGGCCAAACCCAGACTGTGCCCTGATGGTATGCGGTGTCTCTTGCTAAAGCGTCACCCTGGTATCGACCACGGTATTGCGGATCTTTCGGTGATAAAGAGCGCAGGCCGCGGGGCGTTAGCAATTCATGTGTGGTCAAATCCAGTATCGATTTGATCTGAAATTTGTTTAATGGCGTATGGGAAAGGCCCACGGCAATTACCTGGTTTGGTCGGATCTGCATGTTTGGTACATCGTGCAGCACATAATCGGCCAGGTAACCCTCTTGCTCGCTCCAGAACGTGGAGACAAAGGCATCCGCTGCATGATTGACAACAGCTTGCCATTTTGTAGTGAAGTCATGGTCGTCGGCTTCATATGCCAGTTCCAGCGCATATTTCAGGGCATTGTACCACAATGCATTAATTTCCACCACATAGCCAGTACGCGGGGTATTGCATCGGCCATCGCTGATGGTATTCATCCAGGTAAGTGCATCCGCAGCAGGGTCAATAAACAACAAGCCATTGTCATGCATTTGCACACCCATGTCCAGACCTGTGGCATAACCATCCAGAATTCTTCTGATCACCTCACCATATAAATTCCATATTTCCGTTTTTGATTTTCCTGCAGCACAATAGGGAAGAGCGTGGAAAAACCAGAGCGATGTGTCTGCCGAATTATAAAACACTTCATTCTTAAAATAGGATTCCGGAAAAAGCGGACCACTCATCTGGCTTAGCATATGGTCGAGGATGGTTTGACAGATGCCTTCCTTTGGTGCTGCCTGCAATAATCCAGGCAGTGCGATCCACGTGTAACGACCACTGTACGAAATCCATGGAAACCCGGCTACCAGCGAGGCCTTATCGTCCCGCACCACAAAAAACTGAGCAGCTGCATTGCGTAAGCTGTGTAAAAAAGAATCGCGGGGTATGCGTTTGCTGATCTCAAGGTCAAAAAGCCGCTGAAGATCAGTATCTGGTGCTTCCGTGGTACTCACACAAAAAATAATGCTTTCGCCCTTACGGATATCTGTTTCAAAGATCCCAGGTACCAGCAGGTCTTCAGTTGCCTCATAACCTCTTTCTTCTTCCTGATAATAATGGAGGCCATGATGCCATTGGGGACCGTGGTAATAATTGGCAGATTTTCCGGAGAGCTGCATATAAAGCCAGGGATATCCATCATACATGCGAACCCGGATGCCATGGACAGTTTCTTCATAATTGGTGTCGTGATAGGCATTGGCTTTGCTAAGCTCATGCATGTTACGGAATGCAAGGAATGGCTGTAAGCGCAGCCGGGTTGCTGAACGAGCCTCCAAAAGTGTGTAACGGATCATGACCATGTCACGGTCCGATACAAACATGGTCTCCCTGGTAAGTAATACACCGCCCACACGATAGGTCACCACCGGGAGAAGATCAGTGGAAAAATCCCTGATGTATTTGTGACCCTTCGGAAAGAAATGGTCAGCAAACTTACTCACCCCCAGGTTAAACTCCGCGTCACGCTGGATGACTGTTTCGTCAACCTGCGAAAGCAACACGTGATGATCCCCGTCGAGTTGCGGTTGGCTGGTGATAAGCAAACCATGGTATTTGCGGGTATTGCAACCAATGATGCTCGTACAGGAAAAAGCGCCGGAAAGGTTTGATCTCACCATCTCCCTGTTCAGCGAATACTCCAGGTTGACCAGCTGTGTTTTATCAAATTGTATGTAAGCCATCAGACCGTATATAAACCTACTTATGTCATTATTTAATTGATATCTAAGATAAGGTTTTTTTTGGTCACATGGTTTTTTTTGTTGAAAGAACAAAATGACAAAAAGACGAAAAGACGAAAGGACAAAATCAAGCCTCCATGCCAGGGAATTGACAAACAGGAGGATGATATCACCCATGGTTTTTCCTCTGCGAGCCTCTGCAAAGCCATCAGCGAACCTCTGCGAGAAACCAAAACCACAAAGCGTTGATTAACTATATTTTGTAAAATTATAAATGCATAAAAAGACATAGGGGAGCTCTGTATCAGCTATTCGGGGGCATAACGGGCTGCGCCTGTCTCGGCCTTTTGCCAGGCTTTTTCTTCCTGGCGCAAGAAGGTACGCAATCGCTGACTGATGCTTCTGCCATGCAGCGGTTCGAGTTCAGGTTGGCCGGCATTCACCCATGCGGTAAACCAAAAATCACCCACCGCACGAACAGCCAATCGCATTTGTCGTGCAACCATATTGTCCATCCCATCGTGAAATGCCATGGAAAAATCCCTGGAATAGACCCTATTGATGGCCTGACCACGCGTTTCATGGGCATACATGATGTCTTCCGGCATATGATGCCTTATGCTGTCAAATACCATGTACACCGTATCCACCTTAAGATGGCTGATCTCCACAAGCTCCCATGCCCGCTCAAGCGGATCAGCAATGTATGATGCCCTGCCGGTGAAATAGTCATACTCATGGGCATAGAGTTCAGGCAGCCGGCTCTCCCAGAATGCATGAATGCCACGCTCATCAGGTGTTCTTCCATTGTAATGCTTTGTGGTATGTAAGGGTGTGCAGGCATCTGCAATGTAATGGCCGATATGCGCCGATTGAAGCAGGATATCATCTATGTCATTGTTTCGAAAAGCGCGGGTCAACCTGCCCATCATTGCATGTATGTGCCAGGGAAGCACGCCGTATTGCATCAAGGTGTCCTCGGTAAACATCATTACGGCCTCATCCCATTTTCGGGGCATGATCTCAAAAGGATCATCTCCGAAATGGTCGATATCAATGTAATGCCTTGGTGCTTCTCCCTCCACTGCGTGCGCACGGCGATCAGGGTCAATGGAGCGCTCCGAGATGAATTCGATATGGGCCTTGTAAAGCCCGATCATCTCTTGTGGCAAAGTAAAAACGGCCATCCTATTGATTTTTCGATGGGCGTGGAAGCCAAAAGGTTGGGCTGCGGGAACCTGTATGAACAAGAGAAAGATTAACGTAAGGAATGGGTAAGCAGATGTTTTCATCGTGGAGAGAGGTTAAGGTTAAGACAAAAAAAACCATATGGCATGATGTCCATATGGCAAAATTATGATATAAAAATCTATTTTATAGATTAATTAATTTTAAATGTCGTCTTTGTTCACTAAGCGGTCATTGTGATAGATGGGAACGACGGAAGTGGAGTCTGGGGTAAGGCTGTATTCGATGATTTCATCCAAGCCAAGTTTTTTCAGGCGATGTCTGTGTGCGGCTTTCTGGATATAAGCCACGGGGTCAGGAGCGGCCAGCGTCCAGAGATCAGCGGCAGCAATGGCTGAATCACAGGTGGTATGAAACTTACCCTGACCTGATGCGATGATTTTCTGGACGGCAGCTCCGGCAAAGAGGGAGTCCTCCATACTGAACCGGTCTTTCCATCCCGCACAGAGAATAACAATATCCTTTTGGACAGCTACCGCATGGGCACATACGGCCGAAAGGTTTGTAAAGGCACCGATCAGTACCAGGTTATTACCTGCTGCTGCCATCCTGATGGCCCGGGTGCCGTTGGTGGTGTTCATAGTCAAAATCTTTCCACGCAATCTGGAATCCATGAAATTGAAAGGGGAGTTGCCAAAATCTGCACAATCGAGTGTCTTTCCGTCCCGTTCACCGGCACAAATGTATCCACGGGCTTTGTAATCCTCACTTTCGGCGATGGTCTGAAGCGGAATGATCGCCCTGACCTGGTTGTCAAATGCACTACACATTGCCGTGGTGGCCCGAAACACATCGGCCACGATAACCACAGCCTCTTGAGGTGCAAACAAATGCCACGAGAGGGGAGAATAGCATACGCTTACGCTGAAATCTCCGGATTCATTATACATAAGCAACAAAGTCTAAAGGTCGAAATGTCTAAAAGTCAACATGTCCCTGCGCAACACTTCATCACCGCATTTCAGGCGCTGCGACTACCGCTTAGCCTTAATCCCGCATCGCTTTGCTTTCGGGACTTCGCTGTTGCTCAGTCTTAGCCTTAACCTTAGTCTATTTAACTTTTTTATAAAATGGCAGTTTCACCACTTTTGCTTTCAGCAGCTTTTTGCGTACTTCAATGTAAACTTCCGTATCTGCCTTGTTGAAGGGTTTCTTGATATAACCCATGCCGATGGGCTTTTTCAACGTGGGTGACATTGTGCCAGATGTTACCTCGCCTATGGTACTGCCCTCAGCATCTTTGATCGGATATCCCTTACGGGGAATGCCTTTTTCAAGTAGTTCAAAGCCAGCCAGGCGACGGCTGGTCCCTTCGGTTTTTTGTTTCAGGAGTTCTTCCCGGTTCACAAAGTCCTTTTTATCCGTGAACTTGGTGGCCCATCCTAAGCCGGCTTCGATGGGAGAGGTTGTCTCATCGATGTCATTGCCATAGAGCAACAGGCCGGCTTCAAGCCGCAGGGTGTCGCGCGCAGCCAGGCCAATGGGTTTGATGCCATATTCCTTGCCTGCCTTCAGCACGGCATCATAGATTTTCATGCCATCTTTTTTATAGAAATAGATCTCACAACCACCTGAGCCGGTATATCCCGTATTGGAGAAGATGACCTCATCCACGCCGGCAAACCGCATCACCTTAAAGGTAAAGAAAGGCATCTCTTCCACATTTTCATCAGTTAGTTTCTGCATGGCTTTCATGGCAAGTGGGCCCTGAACCGCAAGCTGGGCAATGTCATCTGAAGCGTTGCAGAGGCTCGCTCCAATCATTTTATTTTGCCTGTTGAGCCATTCCCAGTCTTTCTCAATGTTGGCAGCATTTACCACCAACAGGTATTTTTCCGCATTAAAACGGTATATCAGAAAGTCATCCATTATGCCGCCCTGATCATTCGGAAAACAGGTGTATTGAACCTTTCCATCGGTCAATGCAGCTGCGTCATTGGAACTAACCCATTGCACCAGATCGAATGCGTTGGGTCCTTCCACCCAAATCTCGCCCATGTGTGATACATCAAATACTCCCAAGGCATTGCGTACAGTTTCATGTTCCACGTTCACGCCTTCAAACTGCACCGGCATCAAAAAACCTGCAAACGGCACCATCTTGGCACCCATCTCCTCGTGTTTTTCCCTAAATACAGTGGTTTTCATGTGTTAATATTTTTTCAAATTATTGGTTACCTGACGTTTATGTTTTCAACAGGACTGTTATTGGCTCTTGGCTTTTGGCTTTCTTGCCAATAACCAATAGCTAATAGCCTACTTAGTCTGAACGCCCCCGAGAGAGTAATCATCCTCCAGAGTGTCAAGAAGCCTGACATGGTCGTTTCATATGTAAAATATTGTCAAAATGTCGAATCGTCAAAATGTCTGGCCATTAGAAGAACAAAATTGCAAAAATAACAAATTAGATGAATCATTGGTTCACTGCTTTTGACAGTGATGCAAATACAACAGGAGGAGATCCAAAATGGAAACTCCTCCTGCATAACGGGGTAATTGGCAAACAGGTTATTCTATGGTTTCAATAAAGTTAACCAATTCAAACTGTGGTGGATCACCGGCTTCTGTGACAATATATTCTGCTTCTGGGAATCGTCGCACCCAGTTGTCGGCGAAGGTCTCAAATCGAACAAAATAATGCACATCCAGGCCACCTAACTGTGGTTCTGCATCTGGATATTTATATTGCAAGAGTTTGATGATCCCTTCCTCTTTGATTCGTCTGATCATTTCATCCATCACGGCATCTGCCCCTTCGTTTTCGAATATCTCGCCCAGTGCCGGATCGGAATATTCACCGCTTGCCAGTTTATCCAGCCGTCTTCCAATGATGCGGATGTCAAAATTCTGATAGAAGACACTGGCGCCATAGTAGTAGGCAAAATCATCGTATTGAAACTCCTGATTTCCTATGGGGTCAATGTCCACAATATACTGATAATCTGTACGTGACAGGGTAAAGATCACTGTCGGATCAAATGCCCAACCGGCATCGCCGAAAATGTATTGCTCCGTTCTTTCTTGGATATAAGGTACCATTTCCCAAACAAGGCCATCAAAAATAAACTTGTCGATCTTATCCACCGTCTGACTGCCATCAAAGTATCGATATTTGATCACTTTTTCAGCATTTGGGAGCGCCATAGGGAACTTGTTCCTCAGAAAAACAGGAATCAACACCCCGGGTGGATCATCTTCTGAGAAATTATTGAATGAAGCCACACTGCCACCAAACAGGTCGTAGTCTTCTGAGACCATTTCATATCCAACGTATGGCACATTTTCCCGGGTTTCGACAAGGGTCCATAAACCTTCGGTTAGTTCATAAGTGTCCTCATTGGTGACCACATTGCCTTCAAGTTCATAGGCATAAATGATCTGCATCTGGTCTCCATCTTCAGCATCGGGATAATTTCTGTCAAGGAAATCAGGCACATACTGGTAAGCTGGTATATCCGGAGTAAAGTAACCGGCCGGAATCCCTAGAAAGGCATAGTCCTGACTGGTAAGCTCATAACCAAATCCGGCATCCAGCCAATCCGGATGTAACATCAGGTGATTGAAAGTCACATTGGCAGCACTGCCATAACTCAGGGTTACATAGCGGTTAGCCAGGATACCGGGCACATGGTCCATGGCCGGAAGGGTATCGTTAAAGGCGTGGTAGTCTGCAACAACCCCACCAATTCGGCTGTAATCTGTTGCCGTCAGGGTGTATTCGATATTTTCGCTATGGGGTGGTAGGTCCGCGTCCATATTTTTATAAAGGTCTTCATTGGGGTCGCATGCCTGGAACAGGAAAGCCGCGGACAAGGCAAGCAGAAGGCTTATTTTGTTTACATTGTTCATCATATCATATTGCTTAAAGTTCATAAATCAGCCTGTTAAAATCTGATCCTTAGGGTTGTGGTCCACGATCGACCCCAGCCATAGTAGACCAGGGCGGTGTCATAATTGAAAGAGCGGCCGTCGGTAGCATCTCGGATCGCTTCCGTATCAAACAAATTATTAATGTTGGCAATAAGGGTAGCATTCAGGCCGGCAATTTCAAAGCGATACCTCATATTCAGGTCGACCAGCTGGTAGGATGGCATTTGCCAGGAATCGGTTCCTCTTGTTTCAAAGTCACCTCGGTCTTCCACATTAAAATCCGCAAAGAGACGATCGAAGTGGTTGGCGTCGAATCCAATCCGCAGATTTTCGAGAATTTCATAGCTTACGCCCAGCGCGGCTGTCGTTTGTGCACTATTACCAACCCTCAGGCCACCTGCGTAAACTTCGATACTGTCTATAAACACCTGCTGATCGTCATAGATTTCGGCTGTTAGATCGTCCTGCCATTGCCAGTCGCCATACGAGAACATTGCGCGTACTTCAAGTTTTTCTGTCGGGCGCAGGGTGGCATCCATTTCAATGCCCTGGTGTAATGCATTCAACCCGGTGATGTTGGCAATTACGCCCTGCCCGAGGTTTCTGACCAGTGCCCTGTCCAGCCACTCTGTGCGGTAAATGAAGACATTGGCAGCGGCAAGCGAGGTTCGCAGGCCATATCCAACTTCTGAAGAAAATACCCTTTCGTGCCTGACATCTTCATTTACTATGTTGGTATGACCAACAAAGGCCCACCGGAAGAAAGGTGCACGTGTGAAATAACCTGCATTGGCAAAGACATTATGATTCTCTGTCAGGTTATAGTTTGCCCCGCCTTTCAGGCTCCAGGCAAAAAAGTCTACCCAGTCCGTCTGCTGCATAGGATCATCATCAGCATAATCAAAGTAATCGGTGCGCCGATAATTGGTCAGGGATCCTGTTGTCGACAGGAAAGCAGAGTAGTCGTCTGTTGTGTATTCGGCCTGAGCAAAAAGGCCTCCCCACATGACTTCTCCAAGGTCGTGATAGGTTATTTTGTCTCCCTCTTTAAGTCTTACGGAACGATCCTGGTTCACATCACTAAAGTCTTCAAAATGGCTGCCCCCAAGTAGGTCTGTAATTTCCTGGTAATGATAACCTCTGTAATAGCGTAGGTCGGCTCCACCTGTGAAGGTGAGGTAGTCATCATATTCATGTTGCAGTGTGGAAAGCACGCCATACCAGTCGTGGCTGTTGACGGCCATGGCCATAATGGCTTTAGACCCTGTTTCGGAAAGGGCATTTTCGGCCATCACCGCGTCAAAATCCAATAAGCCATTAGGGGTAAGCTTAGTGGCTTCTGTTGGAAGGCCGGTATCGCGGTTGTATTGAAGCCAGTCATTGCGCTCACCCACAATCCTGCGGCCACCACCGGAAGATATGGAGACATATGCTGCGGTGGACAGGGTGGTTTGATTATCGATGGACCAGTAGTGGTTCAATGAGATCTGTGGCTTATGATACTGGTTAAATGATGCGCTGATCTTTTCACCATTCATCAAACCCAGGGAGGGATTGTAGCGAATGCCATCCGGGTGGTCGCGGTATGTTTGTATGCGCATCCTTGGCCACCGCTGGTTGTGCCACTGGGGTGCTCCGAAGGCAGTTAACGAAAGGGTATGGTTCCTGTTTACCCTCTTGGACACGTTTAGAAAATAAGACCAGCCTTCAAAGTCCAGACCCTCTACAAAGCCTTCACCGGTGCGTCTGCCACCGAGGGC
Source organism: Bacteroidales bacterium (assembly GCA_003557765.1). The sequence goes on along the minus strand of PWNO01000278.1, from coordinate 9,761 downwards.
CGTTACTGCCCAACCGTTGTCCATCATCCCTGTGGAAAGGGTGACCGATTCCTGGCGGTAACCATCATGGCCAATGCCGTAAAGAAGCGTTCCTCCTCTGTTGGCATCTGTGCTTTGAGTAATGATGTTGATCGTACCGCCCACAGAGCTGATGGCCAGCCTTGAGGCGCCAAGACCGCGCTGCACCTGCATTGTTTCCGTCACGTCAGAAAGCCCGGCCCAGTTCGACCAGTATACGCGGCCATTCTCCATGTCGTTCACCGGCACACCATTGATGAGCACGCCAATATTGTTGGAGTCAAATCCACGCATATTGATTCTGCCGTCACCGAAGCCACCGCCATCTCGTGTGGCATAGACACTGGGTGTAGACTGCAAAAGCTGCGGGAATTCCTGCGTCCCCAGTCTTTCAGTGATCGCCTCAGCCGAAATATTGGAGATGGCCACCGGAGTCTGGCGGTCACGCGCAAAGGAGGAGACCACCATCACTTCCTGCAAACCTATGGCTGTGGGCCTTAAGACCAGCCTGCCCAGATCCCTGTCGGTAGTTGCATCCACCGTAAGTGTCTTTTCTTCGTAACCCATATAGGATATCTTCATAGAATAAGTACCGGCCTCTACAGTGATTTCAAATTCACCATCGATATTGGTGGTGGTACCATATGTTCTGTCTGTCTCCACGTTGACAAGCTCAACCAGGGCAGCCGGAAGCCGGTTACCATCTTCATCAACCACAAGGCCAGAGAGTACAGCGCCATATAGCTGAAGTCCCGACAGCATGATAAAAAAAGCTGCCAGACAAAAATTGATAAAAAGTTTCGATTTGTTCATAAGGAATAACCTTTAATTAATGATGAATTACTTTTGTCAAAAAAGCATAAGGAAAAACTGCAAACAGCCGGGCTGCAAAAAAGCTGATTTGCTTGCAACCGGCTGTTTACAGGGAGGTCAACCCATGGCTGATCTTATTGAATTTGCAACTTCTGCGAAATTACAGTTTGGCCTGAGCTGACCTGCATCACATAGATGCCAGGACTAAGCGATGACACGTTCAGTTGTACCCTGCCGGAAGAATCCCCGGGGTGATCAAGAACCCTTTGGCCCTGAATATTATACACCTGCACCTGGTCAATCGCACCATCAATGCTTTCAATGTATACCCGGTCATTGGCCGGGTTGGGATATACATGCAATTGCTGTAATTCTAAATTGACTACATCCGTAGTCGACTCAATGAAGTCATCCAGCATGCGCGGCTGCAGCCTCAGCACATCAAACCTCTGATGAATCACGCCAATGAGGTGCTTTGCATCACCCGGAGCAGGTACTGGCTCTCCAAAATAGTCAAATAAACCTTCCGAATTAGGCGTACGTATTAATCCTGCTGCTGTGGCATCATAAATATTATAGGACTCATTGTGATAAAAAGTTTCAGGATTATCTTCATCAAAATAGACATCTTCGATATAGACCAGCATGCCTTGATGTGCATAATCCAGGTCTGCCAATGTAACCACCAGTGGTTCTACTTCGTTACCAAAAGAAGAAGCCGCACCTGGGTCTTCAGTCGGAACCAACTGCAGCATTTCCTGGAAGGCTGTCAACATACCGGTAAGGCCGGTAATGCCATCGTATAGTTCATGTTCCGTTTCCACAATGCCAGCAGCGTCATCCACGAGAAGAGCTCCGGTTTCATCCTGTATGTAAAACTGGCCACGATACGCTTTTTGTAAATTGGTGATTACCACTTCACCGGTGATCATGAAAGGCAGGTCTCCGTCCAGTTGCTGGTTTTTTAGGGTAGCAATATCCGATACCTCAATTGCTCCAGGTGCTTCCTCTATAAGAAAATCATTCACCCACCACCGATGGGCATCTTCTCCCTTGTAGTTAAAGGCCAGGTAAACTACCTCTCCTTCATAGTCACCAAGCGAGACAAGTGCTTCTCCCGTATCTGTCACGCCAATGTCGCCATCCGACTCATAGATCTCAATGAAATGTCCGTGTTCCGGGTTACCACTGCCCCTGGAGAGCATGAGTCCGCTGTAACCATATAATGTCATGAACTGGTTATTCTCGAGGAAGGAGATCAGCATACTTTCATCCTCGGGAAGTTGGATCTGTGGAGTAACTAACCAGCTATCTGCCTCTTCTCCAACTGGTGTGGCATCGTGGAATGCTCGTTCATCATCCTGTTGCCAGCCACCGGCACCGTAGGTGAAGTGCGTCCAATGCTCAGGAGGAAAATCACCAGAAAAATCTTCGTGCCAGGGGAATTCAGTCACCATATTTGGGTCAATTTCCACCATCACCAAATCATATACCACATCCTCATCACTCACGGTTACCTGACCGGTAGCGATGTGGTACCCTTCTTTGGTCGCAGTATAAGGATAAGTTCCCACAGGCACCTCTTTAAAGAAATAGGGAGGCGCTGTCATCGTTTCCCCATAAAACTCAAGTTCAACGTTTTCTACCGCATTGTTTTCCTCATCTATGATATTAAACTCAACTGAGTAAGCTGTCAAGGTTTCAATATCAGCCCAGTTTCTTGCAGTCATAAAGTCACCTTCAGCTCTTGAGTTTGGCAAGCCTGTGATGTTAAGCTCTCCGGAGGGTATGGGGGATCCGATATAATCCACATCAAAAAAAGTAGTTCGGTATTCTCCAACAAAATCACCATCTGTAAAATCATAGACCACACCATTGGAAAAGGTTTCACCTGCGTCAACCAGGAACTCGACTCCTTCAATAGTCACAAGCCGCGACTGGTATTCCATGAAGTTGTTCACGAAGTCTTCCATGGTAATGACCACAGGCTCAACAATATTTAAACTGGATGTGGGCTCACCGGGATCCTCTTCAGGAACAAATTGGAGCATATTGCCAAATTCACCGAGCGTGCCAATCATGCCGGTAATGCCATCATAGATTTCATACTCACTGGTGATTACTCCTTCGCCAAAATTGCCGGTAGGGGGGGGATCATCAATAAGAATACCAGCTGTCCCATCCTCTATAAACTTCTGGTTACGAAAATCTTGCTGATAGGTAAGGATGACTTCCCCGGTCAATTTATACACAGTTCCATCACCAGGTTCCTGGTTACGAAGGTCTTCTATTGTGGCAATTTCCACAATATCCTCAGAACCATTATCGGCCCAGATCTGCATGGGTCCAATAAGCAGACAAAGGATCACTACACTCATGGTTTTAAGTAATGCTTTTTTCATAGTCTGTTTGTTTTTGGTTTTAATAAGTTGTTAAATTAAGAAAATACTATACAAAAATATTCAGAAATATTCAGTTTCGTGACAACATGATTGAAGTTTAACAATTACTTCAACTAAGCGGTTTATTCGCATCATGAATGGCATTTGTAACCAGCTCAGCTGCTTCCTTAAGCTGAATAGCCGACTGCACCTTTAGTCCGGATTCATCAATCAGCTCTTTTGCTTCTTTGGCATTGGTGCCCTGGAGTCGCACAATAATCGGAATATCGATAACCCCAATATTCTGATAGGCATCAACAATGCCTCTGGCTACGCGGTCGCAACGCACGATACCACCAAAAATGTTGATCAGGATCACTTTGACATTTTTGTCCTGTAATATGATGCGAAAGGCTTCTTCCACGCGTTTGGCACTTGCAGAACCACCGACATCCAGGAAGTTGGCAGGATCCCCGCCACTTAGTTTGATGATGTCCATTGTGGCCATGGCCAGACCAGCTCCGTTAACCATGCATCCTACGTTGCCATCCAGTTTGACATAATTCAGGTCATGCTTGCCAGCTTCCACCTCCATAGGGTCTTCTTCATGGATATCTCGCATCTCCACAATATCTGGATGGCGAAACAACGCATTGTTGTCGATGCTCATCTTGGTATCGACCACCATGATTTTGTTGTCCGAAGTCTTAAACAGGGGGTTGATTTCCACAAGGGTCGCATCATTTTCGTGGTATGCCTGGACCAGTTTCGGAATGAATTTGACCATATTCTTGAAAGCTTGTCCCCTAAGCCCCAGGTTAAAGGCAATTCTACGGCACTGAAATGGCTGTACGCCGGCTACCGGATCAATTTCTTCGGTAAAAATCAGGTCAGGGGTCTCTTCCGCAACCTCTTCGATGTTCATGCCTCCCCTTGGGGAATAGACCATCATATTTCTTGAGGTATCGCGGTTGAGCAACATACTCATATAAAACTCTTCCGGTTCGCTTTCTCCGGGGTAATAGATCCCCTGTTCGACAAGGACTTTTCTTACCAGCTTGCCTTTTGCACTGGTCTGTGGCGTCACCAACTGCATACCAAGGATGGTGCCGGCATGTTTTTCCACCTCTTCCAAACTCTTGGCAATTTTTACACCGCCACCCTTGCCGCGTCCGCCTGCATGCACCTGTGCTTTGACAGCCCAAAGGTCAATCCCCGTGGCTTCCTGTATCTTTTTTGCAGCCGGAATGGACTCCTTGACTTCTTCAACCAATATGCCCATGGCTACAGGCACATCATAACGCATCAGCAATTGTTTTCCCTGGTATTCGTGTAAATTCATAAATAGCTATTTTAATATGAATGAAGAATGATCCTTACATCTATCGGGAAAAAGTCCCCCACAAGCAAATATACATTTATTCTCATTCTCTTTAAGATAATCAAAAGTAAATTTTTTCATCAGGATAAAATAATCAATAAGCTGAAGCCGTTTTAAAGATGCAATTCAACTTAAATCAAATAATAGCCTATGGAACAATCCCATACTAATGCGCACGAGATCATGAATTACCTAACTTGCCTGCACCTGAACCCGGAACTTGAAGATTGCATCACCGGCCATCATTTGTCCCGACCCCGAAGGGCTGATCTGGACAATGATCAGCAGACACCTGACCGTTCAGTGATCGACAACATCATGAATTATGCCAGGGCGCTTGATGCATTCAAAACCCGAAATGGTCAAACCATCTTTATGCTGAGCAATTGACATCATGATCTGAAATGCTTTTAATCATTGAGCCATCCGCATTGCATTTGCGGATGGCTTTTTTTGTGCATTCTTTGCCATCAGATTTGTGTAAATTTGTGTCATATATTTGATATGTAGAACCCTGATCCAATCGGATGCAATAATTAACGAATGATTTGAGGAAATTCAGAGACAACTATTTAAAGAAACCACCATGGTTGCGCACCAGGCTGACGCGTGCAAGCGATTATGGGAATATCAGCCGCAAGTTGCGCAGGGGTAATCTGCATACGATCTGTGAAAGCGGGGCCTGCCCAAATAAAGGCGAATGCTGGGCCTATGGCACGGCAACCTTCATGATCCTGGGCGACGTCTGCACGCGCAGCTGCCGGTTTTGTAATGTGAAAACAGGCAAACCCCTGCCACCTGATCCACGTGAGCCTGAAGAAGTAGCAAAGGCAGCAGCCTCCATGGGGATAAAACACTGCGTGATCACCAGCGTAGACCGTGATGACCTGAAGGATGGAGGTGCCTCACACTGGGCAGCTACTATCCGCGCCGTCAAAAGACTGGCTTCCGAAATTACTATCGAAGCACTAATCCCGGACTTTAAAGGCCAGGAAGAAGACGTGCAAACAGTTATAGATGCCGCCCCGGAGGTGATCAGCCACAACCTGGAAACGGTCCGTGAGCTAACCAGGCCGGTAAGGGTATATGCAGATTATGACCGTAGCCTGCAGGTGATCAAATATGTCGCTGACCATAGTGATATCCGCACCAAGTCAGGCATCATGCTTGGATTAGGTGAAACAGAGGAGGAGATCCTGCGCACCATGGATGACCTCCGTGCCGTCAACTGCCAGGTGATCACCATCGGACAGTACTTGCAGCCCTCTGCCAATAGCCTCCCCGTGCAGGAGTACATTCACCCGGATACCTTTACCAGATACGGCCGGATTGCATTGGAGAAGGGTTTTCTCCATGCAGAAAGCGCCCCACTGGTCCGTTCTTCGTATCATGCCGAAAAACATGTTTGAAGACAGGACAAATTATTCATGTGTTTATAATTTGATTAAATCGGTCACATGGAACCTTCATTAGATAATCATTCCCCTGTGCGTCAATTCTTTGGCATGGAGGTTTGGCTTCGCCGAGCTCGCAAGTGCTCGGTTCATCAGTTTATAATTATTTATGTTTTGGTCAGATGAATCTGGCATTTGTTAGCCCGGCGTATTGGCAAACAGCAATAATCAAGATCAAATGGCAACAAAACAGGCAATATGCTATCCGTTACAAACAGAATCCATATCTATTTGAAAATTAACTGTCATGGGGATTTTACCTAAATTCTTTATTCAATGTAGCTATATCCGCTCATGGGTATGGACCATCACCGTTGGATTAATATTTTTGCTGGTAACATCTATGGCAGGCCATAGTGATAATGACTGTAAAGTCATCCCTGGCGCCTGGCAAATTGAGAAATACTTTCAAATGCTTGATGGAAAACGGGTGGCAGTTGCCGCAAACCATACTTCCATGGTCGGAGATTTGCATCTGGTAGACACGTTACTACGGTCGGCCCTTAACGTGGTAAAGGTGTTCAGCCCGGAGCATGGCTTCCGCGGTGAAGCTGCCGCTGGTGAAATGGTGCTGGACAGCAAGGATCCGCAAAGCGGCCTTCCGGTAATCAGCCTTTATGGCGACAACAGGAGACCCACGGCTGCACAGCTGGAAGAAGTAGACATCATCATGTTCGACATGCAGGATGTGGGCACTCGCTTCTATACCTATATTTCCACCATGACCTATATTATGGATGAAGCATCTGCTCTTGATATCCCCATGATCATTCTCGACAGGCCAAACCCTAACGGACATTTTATCGATGGCCCCATACTTGAGCCGGATTACCGTTCTTTTGTGGGTTTGCACCCGGTACCCATTGTGCATGGACTTACCGTGGGTGAATATGCCCTGATGGCGAGCGGTGAGGGGTGGCTGGAGACGGAAGGCCATGAGCTGCGCCTGACCGTTATCCCAGTGCAAAATTACCACAGGGGGCAATCCTACCACCTGCCGGTCCCGCCATCACCAAACCTGCCAAACATGCACGCAGTATATCTGTATCCCTCACTCTGCTTTTTCGAAGGTACGGTGATCAGTGTAGGCCGTGGAACGGACATGCCCTTTCAGATATTCGGGCACCCGGAGCTACCCGCCACGGATTATCCATTTACCTTTACCCCTGAAAGCGCGAGGGCCGCTCCGAATCCTCCACAAAAGGGGATGTTATGTCAGGGACAGGACCTGCGGGAGTATGAGCTGCAAAAGCTGCGCAATAGTGAAAAGATCAACCTGCAGTACCTCATTGAGGCATATCAGCATTTTCCGGATCAGAAAAACTTTTTTAACCCCTTCTTTGATAGGCTTGCCGGTACAGCCACCTTGCGCCAGCAAATCGAGCAGGGATATCATGCCGAAGAAATCCGGAATAGCTGGCAAGAAGACCTGACGACATTCCAAATACGACGAGAACCTTACCTTATCTATCCTGAGCAATAATCTCGCAACACGTTTATAAGTGGCAGGCATAAAAAGTAATATAATAAGTGACCTCTATCAATGGTTTAAGGATGGTCTTGTGGGAATCACCTCGGTTCGTGAACGTACAGCTGTGGCCGATGAGGTGTTTTTTCGCTTGCTGGGATTACCGAAAGATCAACGGGTGCTCAAAGCCACTGAGCGAATCAGTGAAACAGGCATTGTGAAGCTGATCAAAGCACTCAAACGCCTGAAAAAAGGCGAACCCGTTCAGTACATTACCGGAATCAGCACCTTTCTCGATTACGAACTGCGCATAAAGCCCGGTATTCTTATTCCCAGGCCTGAAACCGAAGGTCTTGCAATATGGGTGTTGGATGTGCTCAGGCAGAAACAAATGCCACATGCTTACAGTATAAGTGATGGCATAAAGGCCAAAGCAAGCCTGGCAGGAGGTGAAAAAAATACCGGCACCATTCTCGACATCGGCACGGGGAGTGGTTGCATCGCCATCGCCCTGGCAGCCCGCTTGCCCCGATACCAAGTTAGCGCTTGCGATGTCGACCCAAAAACACTCGAAGTGGCCTCCGATAATGCGCGAGCAAACAATGTGTTGATCGACTTCTTTCATTGTGATATTCTGCACGCAAAACACGCGCCCGCCGGAAGATCCTTTGATGTGATCGTCAGCAACCCACCCTATGTAAAGCAATCGGAAAAGGCCGTTATGCAGGTGCAGGTAAGCGATTATGAACCAGCAACTGCGCTTTTCGTTCCCGATGAAGACCCCTTGCTGTATTATCGTGCGATATGCAACATGGCCAAAAATGTTTTAAGAACTGGAGGCTGGATATTTTTTGAGATCAATGAAGCATTGGGAGCGGAATGTCTTTCCTTAATAAAATTTTATGGATTTCATCATGTGGAGTTGAAGCAGGACTTTCGCGGCAAGGACAGGTATGTCGCCGGAAAGCTTTAGCGAAGCAGGGTTTTTGTCGTATCTATTTCATTGCAGCTTCTATACCGCTGTGTGCTTTAGCTTGCACCAATTTTAATCCTATTAGTGCGGAACATTGGCTATTTTGGCCATACTGTTCATCAGTATAAAAATTTCCTTGGCCATGGGTTTGGTGACCCTCGAGAGTCCGAGATAGTCCTGACGGACTTGATTCAATATGCGCATGTTGGGCTGTTCACCCCGCATGTTGGCGAGGATCAGGGTAGCTAATGCGGTACGTAGCTGATTGGCCTTCAGTCTTTCGGAGTATAAACTGTGCCGTGCAGGGTGAATATGGATGTAAAATTCTTCAGAATCGCCATGGCGCATGGTCCATTCAGATCCATCAGAGATACTCAGTTGCCAGAAAAGCTGGGATGAACTATCGATCCAACGGGTATAGGCTTCTTTATCAAAGACATGGAAGCCTTGCAAGGTCGTCGTGAGCTCTGCAGTGATCTGGCCCGGATCGAGCTTTCCGGTATAAATATCGAAAAGGGAATCCCCAAGCACCTTAAGCTTTGCCACAAATAAAGGATAAAGTTGTTCAGGTTTTGCGGTCCATTTGCGTATCTGAAAAGCCAGAAAACCCATATGGTGTTTCCATCCATTGAGCATAAAGGGAGCTTCTGTACAACTTACGACTTTGATTACGGTTGGGGCAGCCATAGTATAAGTGTTCTGCACTTGCAGGTTTTATTTTACAAATATACAGGATTGCATTGAAAAGCCATATTTTCTGTGCTTCACAAGCTTATTTTTCGCAATTTTGCAAATATGCAAAACAACAGGCCATGAGTGACGACAAAAAGATTATTTTTTCCATGGTAGGAGTGAGTAAGACTTTTCCTCCCGGCAACAAGCAAGTGCTTAAAGACATTTATCTTTCATTTTTTTATGGTGCAAAGATCGGAATCATCGGGTTGAATGGTTCGGGTAAGTCCACTTTGATGCGCATCATCGCAGGAGAGGAAAAATCTTACCAGGGAGAGGTAGTTTATTCCCCCGGTCATTCCATAGGTTACCTTCCCCAGGAGCCGATTCTGGATCCCTCGCTGACAGTAAAGGAGGTGGTGCAGGAAGGCGTGCAGGAGGTGGTGGACGTCCTGAAGGAATATGAGGAGGTGAACCTGAAGTTTGCCGAGCCCATGGACGATGAGGAAATGGCCAGGCTGATTGAAAGGCAGGGAGAGCTTTCCGACCTGATTGAACAGCACGACGCCTGGGAGCTGGATAGCAAGCTGGAACGGGCCAT
>PWNO01000309.1 GCA_003557765.1 Bacteroidales bacterium | reverse complement strand
CCTGGCTTGGAGAGGTAAAGGAAAACTGGATCAACCACAAGATCATGGTCCCGTTCAAGTTTAGCGGAGAATATACCATAAAATCCATCAAAGGGGACGGCACCTACAAACCGGCTGACGTGATTGCCGTGCTGACCGACAAAGATGGCAAGGAGCACGAGGTCACCATGGTACAAAAATGGCCCGTGAAAGTTCCGGTGCGTGCGTACACCGAAAAACCGCGCCCATTCAAGATACTTGAAACAGGGATCCGGGTAATGGACACCCTGAACCCAATGGAAGAAGGGGGAACCGGTTTTATTCCCGGTCCGTTTGGTTCCGGTAAAACCGTTCTCCAGCACAACCTGTCAAAGAACGCAGAAGCTGACCTGGTGATCATTGCCGCCTGTGGTGAGCGCGCCAACGAGGTGGTGGAGATCTTCACCGAATTCCCGGAGCTGGACGACCCGCGTACCGGACGCAAGCTGATGGAGCGCACTACCATCATCGCAAACACCTCCAATATGCCGGTTGCAGCGCGTGAAGCATCCGTCTATACGGCCATGACCATCGCAGAATACTACCGTGCAATGGGACTGAAGGTATTGCTCCTCGCCGACTCCACCTCACGCTGGGCACAAGCACTCCGCGAGATGTCGAACCGGATGGAGGAACTACCCGGACCCGACGGATTCCCGATGGACCTCTCTGCCATCATTGCAAACTTCTATGCAAGGGCAGGATTCGTTTACCTGCCAAACGGAGAAACAGGGTCGATCACATTCATCGGAACCGTATCACCGGCCGGTGGTAACCTGAAGGAACCGGTCACCGAATCAACCAAAAAGGTGGCACGGTGCTTCTACGCCCTTTCACAGCAAAGAGCCGATAGCAAACGCTATCCCGCCATCGACCCCATCGACAGCTATTCAAAATACCTGGAATACCCGGAGATTGCAGAATATCTCAACGAAAAAATCGATAAGAACTGGACAAAAAATGTTTTTGAAGCCAAAGATATACTGTTGAGGGGTAAAGAGGCTTATGAACAGATCAACATCCTTGGCGACGACGGTGTGCCACTCGATTACCACGTGAAATACTGGCGCTCCGAGCTGATCGACTTTGTGATCCTGCAACAGGATGCATTCGACAAGATCGATGCAGCCTCATCGCTCGACAGGCAACACTACATGCTATCAAAAAGTCTGGAAGTGGCCCATATCGAATTTACCTTTGACTCTTTCGAGGAGGTGGGCAACTATTTCAAAAAGATCATCAATGCCCTCAAGCAAATGAACTACTCTGAATTTGAATCGGACCAATTCAAAAAGAACGAACAGGAGCTGAAAAAGATCTTAAAAGAACGAATTGTAGAAGAAAAAGCAGAAGCACAGTAATGACAGGGCTTTACCTGTCAACCCAAAATATAAAAACACATGGAAAAGGACACAAAAGCGTTTCAACGCGTTTACACCAAACTGTTTCAGCTAACGAAGGCTACCGTATCACTGCAGGCCAAAGGTGTAAGCAATGAAGAGCTGGCGATCGTTGACGGCCGCCTGGCGCAGGTGGTTAAGATCATGGGCGACATGGTTACACTTCAGATATTCGGGGGTACCGAAGGGATTGGCACCAATGCCGAAGTGATCTTTGCCGGTAAGGCACCAACATTGATGGTAGGTGATGATCTGGCAGGTCGTTTCTTTGATGCTTACGGAGAGCCCCTTGACGGGGGAAAGATCATGGGCAGGGAACAGGAAATCGGGGGTCCGAGTGTGAATCCGGTTCGCAGGAAACAGCCTTCGGAGTTTATCCCAACCGGTATTGCAGGGATTGACCTGAATAATGCCCTGGTAACCGGACAGAAAATTCCGTTCTTCGCCGATCCCGACCAGCCTTACAACCAGGTGATGGCCATGGTGGCGCTTCGTGCAAAGGCAGACAAGATCATACTGGCAGGGATGGGACTCACCAACGACGACTACCTGTACTTTAAAAACGTATTTGACAACGCAGGTGCACTCGACCGCATCGTCGGATTCATCAACACAACGGAACATCCGCCGGTTGAAAGGCTGCTGGTGCCCGATATGGCCCTGACCGCAGCCGAATACTTTGCCGTGGAGAAAAATGAAAAAGTACTGGTGCTGCTCACCGACATGACACTTTACTCCGACGCACTGAGTATCGTTTCCAACAGGATGGACCAGATCCCGTCAAAAGACTCGATGCCCGGCTCGCTCTACTCCGACTTAGCGCGTCTGTACGAGAAAGCAGTACAGTTCCCCGATGGTGGATCGATCACCATCATTGCCGTTACCACACTTTCGGGCGGCGACATCACACACGCGGTACCCGACAACACCGGATATATCACCGAAGGACAGCTTTTCCTGAGGAAAGACAGCGATATCGGAAAGGTGATCGTGGATCCGTTCCGAAGTCTATCACGCTTGAAGCAACTTGTAATCGGAAAGAAAACCCGGGAAGACCATCCGCAGGTGATGAATGCTGCTGTAAGGCTCTACGCCGATGCCGCAAATGCAAAAACCAAGCAGGAAAACGGTTTTGACCTCACAGATTACGACGAAAGGTCACTGGAGTTCGCAAAGGCCTATTCAGAGAAGTTACTTGCCATCGACGTCAACATCGACATTGATGAAATGCTCGAAACAGCCTATGAGCTGTTCGGCAAGTATTTCAAACCGGAAGAGGTCGGTATCAGACAAGAATTTGTGGATAAGTACTGGCACAAAAACAGCTAAGATATATCATGGCCATCAAATTCCAATACAATCAAACCTACCTGCAAAGGCTAAAAAAGCAGCTTCAGATCAGGATTAGGGCATTGCCCACCCTGAAAAACAAGGAGGCCGCCCTGCGCAGTGAGGTAAAAAAAGCAAAAGAGGTTGCCGAGGAGTTTTACGTAAAGCTGGGAAGACAACTTAAAAGCTACCAGCATGCCATCGCTTTATGGGATGAGTTTGATAATGAACTCGTAGCCATCAAGGATGTTGAGCTCTCTGTTAAAAAGATAGCCGGGGTAAAAACGCCGGTTCTTGAGAAAATCCATTTTGAAGTCAAGGAGTTCAGCATGTTCAATCAGCCAAACTGGTACCTCGACGGCATCCACATAGTGAAAGAACTTGCGCATACTGCTATCGAAAGGGAGGTTTTCTTTCAGAAAATGCAACTGCTGGATCACGCACGTAAGAAAACCACCCAAAAGGTGAACCTTTATGAAAAGGTGCAGATACCCGGCTTTGAGGAGGCGATACTGAAAATCAAGCGATACCTCGAAGATGAGGAGAACCTGTCGAAAGCAGCCCAGAAAATTGTTAAAAACAGATTACAGGAAATGGAGGAAAGCGTATGATCGTTCCCATGCACAAAATTTCCTTCCTGGTCTACCATCAGGATTACAGTAACTTCCTGGAGGAGGTGCGTAAAATCGGTGTCGTACACCTGATTGAAAAGCAGGAAGATGTATCAGACGAAGTGCGCGAGAAATATGACCGTATCAAACAGATCCAATCGGTCGTAAAGTTCCTGGCCAAACGGAAGTCTGAGG
>PWNO01000120.1 GCA_003557765.1 Bacteroidales bacterium | reverse complement strand
CAGTGGGCTCAAAGGGATTAGTCAGCATTATCTTTTTGATGATTACTGGCCGGGATCCACGCAAACCAGTGCCTGGAAAAATGTAATCAGCCTGTTAACGGAGGCTGCCAGTGTACAGCTTGCCACTCCCATCTACATTGAAGCCAACGAGTTGCGTGTTTTCGGAAAAGGGCTTTCAGAGTACAAAAAGAGCATCAATTTCCCGGCACCTTGGCCTGGAGGATGGTGGCGGCTGGGCGACCTTGTTCAGTATGAGCTGGAATCGGTTTACAGCCTGGTAAAAACGGCATCGCTGCACCGCGAAGACATTCTTTCATTCAGAAACGAGATGTGCCGCAGGGAGATCAATAAAGGGAAAACGGAACCACCATTTTACTATGTACTTCCTGCCAGGCAGCACGATGACAGTGAGCTTGTTGAATTGCTGTTTTTGCTCGAAAGACATGGCATACAACTTTTCCGGATGGATGAGGCCACTGTTCTGGAGCATAAAAAAATAGAGGCGGGAGACATCATAATCCCGCTGGCACATCCTTTCAGGGCCTTCATCAAAGAGGTGATGGAAAGCCAGGTCTATCCCATAAGGAGATATACCCCAGGCGGCGAAATAATCAGGCCCTACGACATTACCAGCTGGTCATTGCCACTGCACAGAGGCTTACGTAGCATAGAGATAAATACCTTCTATCCGGAATCTGACCTTGCGATAAGTCCGATTCAAGCCGATTCGTTTGTTATAAGTATCCAGATTCCTGAAGATGCCAACTGGGTTGCCTTACCTGCAAACCGAAACGAAAGCTATCGTTTTGCATTCAAGGCGCTGGACACCGGAATGGATCTACAGCGAACAACCCGGCATACAGAAACCGCTTACGGACAACTTCCGGCCGGAAGCTTTTTGGCTGAGATCACCAGGCGAAACCATCAAGGACTGAAATCAATCCTTGATGGAATGAAGCTTCCTCCGATTTTCCTTACGGAAGCTCCTGACATCCCCAAAAAACCTGTTAAACTTCCAAGAATCGCGTTATGCGAAACAAACTTTCACGACATGGATGCAGGCTGGACACGATTTCTTTTCGACTCATATAGCATTCCATACACTGTATTGAATCCCGCTGATTTTAAATCGGAGAACCTCTCAGGAAACTTTGATGTAATCATTTTTCCAGACAGCGGCAAAGACCAGATCCTACATGGACGCAGCACCCGTGGCGGAGAGGTGTTCATCCCATTCTACAATCCCGAATACATTAAGGGCATGGGCCAGGAGGGCTGGCAAAATGTCCTTTCTTTTATGGCCGATGGAGGAAATATCATTTCCTGGGGGCGCTCCACCGAACTGTTTTTCGGTTTGATGCAGCCGGGCAATGTAGAGGAGGACTTTCGCTTCCCCATCCAGGATGTTTCATCCAGATTAAGGAACGAAGGTTTTGATTGTCCGGGGTCATTTTTAAGGTTACATTTAAGAGAAAATCATCCCATTACATGGGGAATGGAGACTAAAACCGGCGTTTTTCACCGGAATTCACCAATTTTGGCTACCTCCATACCCACATTCGGTATGGACAGGCGCGTGATTGGGCTATTCCCCGAGGATGAAAAAATCCTGCTTAGTGGGTATGCGGAACAGGAGCAACTAATAGAACGCCACCCGGCCATCGTGTGGATGCAACGCGGAGAAGGACAGGCGGTAATCTTCTCGTTTGTTCCTAATTTCAGGGGGTCAACACCGGTTACCAGCAAACTGATCTTCAACAGTATATTACTTAACTGAGGCTGGATTAGGGGTCAATCCAACGGTTTGCCATAAAGGTCATATTCCTCGGCCTTTGTGATCATGACATGGGCAAATTGCCCGGGACGAAGCTCCTCCTGACGACGGATCAGTACCTCATTGTCTACTTCCGGGGAATCAAACTCGGTACGCCCTACCAGGTATTCGCCATCCACACGGTCAATCAGGACCCGGTAGGTTTTCCCAACCTTGGCCTGGTTTATTTCGAAGGATATTGCAGCCTGCAGCGACATGATTGCCTCCTCCCGCCTGTTCTTTTCTGCTTGTGCAATTGTATCTCCAAAATTAAAGGCACGGGTGCCCTCCTCCGGTGAATAGGTAAATACACCCAGTCTGTCGAAACGAACTGCTTCAACAAAATCGTACAGCTCCTGGAAGGCCTGTTTTGTTTCACCGGGATAGCCAACCATTAAAGTGGTTCGGAGGGCAATGCCCGGAACGAGACGACGCACATTTTCCAGAAATCGGATCGTTTGCTTTTTTGAGTGTCCGCGCCGCATCGACAAAAGAATTTCATCGTTGATATGTTGCAGCGGGATATCCAGATAGTTACATATTTTAGAATTTTCAGCCATCAGTTGCAACACATCTTCCGGAAAGTTATTGGGATAAGCATAATGCAGGCGTATCCATTCGATGCCATTCACCTTGATTAATGCTTTTAGTAGCTCAGCTAACATCGGTATTTTTGACGAGTCATAGCCATAATAGCTTAAATCCTGAGCAACCAACAAGAGCTCTTTCACCCCCTTGTCTGCAAGCATCGTTGCTTCTTCGGTAAGGCTATCTATGGTTGCGGACAAGTAAGGACCTCTGATCATTGGTATAGCACAAAATGAGCAGGTGCGATCGCACCCTTCGGAAATCTTCAGATAAGCATAATGGCCAGGGGTGGTCAGATGTCTCTGTGGAAGATTCCCTTCATATGTTTCCCGGAGATAGGTGTAAAGATCATTGGCTGCAGCAACTCCAAACCAGGCATCCACTTCAGGAATTTCCTGCTTCAGCTCCTCCAGATATCGTTGGGAAAGACATCCGCACACAAGCACTTTATCGTGCAGTCCCTTTTTCTTTTTTTCTATGATCTGAAAGATGGTGTCGATGCTTTCCTCCTTGGCGTCATGTATGAAACCACAGGTGTTAACAATCACGATATTGGAGTCACTCCTGCCCTCTTCCACAATGGAAAACCGTTCGGGAGGAAGTTGTCCGAGTATTTTTTCCGAATCAACAAGGTTTTTGGAACAGCCCAGGCTTACAACCTGAAGCGTGGTTTTTTTCACCATTTACTAAAATCCTATTGAAATAGTGTTTCAACAAATGCAGCCCTGTCAAACACCTGGAGGTCATCAATTCCTTCCCCCACGCCAATGTATTTCACAGGCACATTGAACTGATCACTGACACCGATCACGACACCACCCTTGGCGGTACCGTCGAGTTTGGTAATGGCCAGGGCATTTACTTCTGTTGCTGATGTAAATTGTTTGGCTTGCTCAAATGCATTCTGTCCGGTAGAGCCGTCAAGGATCAGCAGAACCTCGTGTGGTGCTCCGGGTATCACCTTTTGCATCACCCTTTTGATCTTTGCCAGCTCATTCATCAGGTTTACTTTATTGTGCAGTCTGCCGGCTGTATCAACAATTGCCACATCAGCATTTTCATTTTTGGCAAACACCATTGTGTCATAAGCAACAGAGGCGGGATCTGCACCCATACCGTGGGATACAATGGGCACTTCAGCCCGCTGCGACCATATGGTCAGTTGGTCAACGGCAGCAGCGCGAAACGTATCTGCTGCACCCACCACAACCTTCTTGCCTGCAAGGCGAAATTTGCTGGCGAGTTTACCAATGGTGGTTGTTTTACCAACTCCATTCACACCAACAACCATAATCACATAGGGCCTTTCATCACTTTCAGACAATATAGCAGTAAAATCCATGGTTTTGTTTTCCGACAACAGGGCTACTGTCTCCTCTTTCAGAATTCGATTCAGTTCATCTGTACCGAGATATTTATCTCTGGCAACTCTGACCTCAATACGTTCGATAATCTTGATGGTTGTTGCAACACCGACATCTGAGCTGATCAATACCTCTTCAAGATCATCAAGCACATCAGCATCAACGGTAGACCGTCCCGCGACCGCTCTTGAAAGCTTTGAAAAAAAAGAGGTTCGGGTAGTGGAAAGACCCTTTTCCAGCTTGGTTTCTTTGTTTTTTGAAAAAATATCAAACAGGCCCATGGTAAAAAACAAAAGGTGGTTAAATAAAAACAGACCTGCACCATAATGGCTGGAACAGATCTGAAAAGTTATTCTTGGTGTTTAGGCTTTTGACCTTCAGATGGGTATACGGATATGTCTATTTCTTTTGAGCGAAATACTCTTTCACTTTATCCGCATCTACAATGTCTTCCTCAAAAGTATATGCGCCAGACTTTTCAGATTTTTGCATCCGGATCACCTTGGCATAACTTTTTCCGGTTCCTGTCTTAAGTGTTGCAACTACTTTCTTTGCCATGATAATATATTATTTGATTTCTTTATGAACGGTCATTTTTCTGAGGATGGGGTTATATTTCTTTATCTCCAACCTTTCCGGGTTATTCTTTTTGTTTTTGGTAGTGATATATCTGGATGTTCCGGACATCCCGCTGTCTTTATGCTCTGTACACTCCAAAATAACCTGGATCCGTGCTTCTTTCGTTTTCTTTGCCATGATCTAATTGTCCCTTTATGTTTTAGGAGTGCAAAAATACACTTTTTATTTGAAGTATCACAAAATTATTTGAACAATTATATGTTTTTAGCCTTTCGAAAAAAAAAGAAAGCTGTTTTTTGGGGTTTCTTTTAAATTTCCATACCTTCGTGTTAAAAATCAAGCTGTTTCGGGATTCTCGTACTAAGAAATATAGAGAGAGTCCAGTAAAATTTTAACCTTAAATCATTTCAGTTATGACAAAATCTGAAGCCAAAGTTATTGCACTCACATATGAACTTCGGGAAGGGGGGCCCAAAGGAAATATTTTGGAAGCGGTAAAAGAGGATCAGCCAATTGAGTTTTTATTTGGGGCAGGTCGGTTGAATCAGAGCTTTGAGAATCATGTAAAAAATCTTAATGAAGGTGAATCTTTCGACTTTTTGATCGAAGCAGAAAAAGCTTACGGTCCTGTTAACGAAAAAGCCGTTGTTGACCTTCCAAAAAGCATCTTTGTGATAGATGGCAAGCTGGCAGACGATCTTCTTGTGGAGGGCAATATTATCAATATGGAAGACAAGGAGGGTAATCCGCACAGAGGAAAAGTGCTTAACATTGGGGAAGAGAAGGTCAAAATGGATTTCAATCACCCACTCGCAGGTATGGATTTGCATTTCAATGGACAGGTGATCAAAAAAAGGGAACCAACCGAAGAGGAATTGAATCAGGGCTTTGTGAAACCCTGACTGGGATTCAGGTTAACTACATTCTGATTGTTTTTATTGCTGCAATATGAATGGTAACCGCAATTGCCACCACCAGTAGCATCAGGCGCATCCAGGTGCTTTCCATGGCAAAAAGCGCTGTAAGGGTCATGCTGATCCATAGGAATGATATGGCTCCGAACTTAACACGTGCAGTGATCCCGCGATGTTCCCAGTAATTATGGATGTGTTTGCCCAGGTGTTTGTGGTTAATCAGCCAAAAATAAAAACGTCGAGAGCTTCTTGCATAGCAATATGCCGACAGCAACAAAAAGGGCGTAGTAGGCAAAAGTGGCAAAGGTATGCCCAAAATGCCCAGCCCAAGTGAAATGGTACCCGCGATCAGAAACAAATAACGCTGAACCGGTGTCAGTTTTTTCCCAAAATGTGGCTTTTGCTCCTTCATCTGGAAGAAGTTTAATATTTTTGGAGGCTATCCCGGACTCGACAATATTTTATCCAAAGTTTTATTCGGGATATATAATACCTATAAAAAGGTTCAAAGATCGGAAAAAATTACATATCATGACTGATGCTTTTGTGCGGGAGCAGGGATTATACTTAAGCAGCTCCACCAGGAACAGGTTTTACGTCAGGAGTTTCTTACCTGAGCACCATAAGCCCAAAGCGATCGTACTGTTCATTCCCGGCATGGCTGAGCATACAGGTCGTTACAAAGAGTTTGCCCGTTTTCTGGTAGCTAACGATTATGGTGTGTATAGTTGCGATCATCCGGGGATGGGAAAAACAGCTGAATCACCAGAAAAGGTGGGTGTTCCTGAATGCAATCGGCTTTGGCAACATATGTTGGAAAACATCCGTGCGCTCTATACAAATATCAGAAAAAACCAACCGGAAATTCCTGTTTTCCTTTTCGGGCACAGCATGGGCTCCATACTGGCCCGACATTTTACTGCTCTTTACCCGGTTTACCTTCAGGGGCTGATACTTTCCGGTAGTTTCAGGCTTCATCCTTTCATTCTGGGTGCGAGCCTCAATCTTATCCGGTTAAAAATCCTTTTTGAAGGGCACCGTAAAAAGAGCAAGTGGTTCAATAAGCTTTTTTATAAAAACTTCAACAGGCATTTTAAGGAACGTCCTACCCTTTTCGAATGGATATCATCTGACAGGGAGGCGGTAGATGCGTATGTTAAAGATCCTTATTGTGGGATAAACTTTTCGAATGGTTTTTATCAACACCTTTTTAAAGGGATCGCGCAAACCAGACGGGCAGAAAAACTGCTTACATACAGGAAATCGCTGCCGGTCCTGATATTAAGCGGCAAGGATGATCCTGTGGGTGCATTTGGGAAAGATGCCGTTCGGATACACCAGGAGTTTTACAAACAAAATTTTCAGAACCTGTACCTGAAAATCTTTCCAGGCAGGCATGAACTACTGCATGAGAAAAATAAAGAAGCCGTTTACCAGTACCTTTTGGATTGGCTGGAAAAACGTTATGCCTTGAAAATCAACAAAGGGGTTGTGCTTTGATAAATCAGCTTACGGGTAAGTCCAGGCTCAAACAATCGTGCCAGCAAACCACGCTTCCTGTTGGTCAGTGAAAAAAGATCGATTTTATATTCTTCAACAAAAGCAGCTACCTCCTTCATATTGTCCTCTCCTTCAAGCAAATGGCACTCCACTTTGATATCTTTTTTGATTTTTCTGAAATAATCCTTTACCTGATCCATGCGCAATTCATCCATAGATTGATTGGTACTTTTTGACAAATGGATACAATGCACGTTTACCTTAAACTCCGACAATATGGAAAGCAATCTTCTGATTGCAACGAAATCGGAATCATCAAAATCGGTCGCATAAGCAATGTTTTTGACCTCTTTCCTTGCATCATACCGTGAGTTTTCCGGAATTGCCAGTACAGGAATTTTAGTTCGGTCAAGAACACGGTAAACAACACTGCCGATGATGTCGCTTTGTTTTTCTCCTTTCCCCTTGGTTCCCAGAATAATGATCCCGGGTTTATATTCTTTTGCCATGCGTGCAATCTCATCCTCAGTGATCCCTTCCCTTAATGCATAACCAATTTTCACATCACCCATGTTGTTTTCTTTAGCCAGTTTTCTGATATCCTGAATAAAGGCCATCAGACCCTTACGTGCATTGGTTTCCATCTCACGGAGGTTGATATCCATATCGACCTGAATCGAATATGCATCGGTAATCGGAACAAGATCAACAATCGGTGCATAATAAACATGCAGGATTTTTACTTCGGCTTTGATCTTACTTGCCAGGTTAATTGCGTAAAGGCAAGCATTCCTTGAATAATCGGAAAAATCGACCGCAACAAGAACCCGTCTGATTTCACGCGGGTTCTTTTTGTCAGCATAATCCCGTTCCAATTGCCATTCACTCATCAGGCGCATTGCCTTTTCAACATCCTTTTCCCGGATCTGGATCTTAACCCCTTCAGGAGCAGCACCCTGTATCAAGTGCACATTGCTTAAAAAACACTCAATTCCAGCTGCTTCCAAACGTGCTTTTAACACTTCAGCAGCGGTATAATGATCGGTAGCCAGTGTTACAAGTGGTTTTTCCATAATCAAGACCTTTAAAATTCATGACGTATGTCTTGAGTAAATATACGGAAAAAATAATAAATCAGCAAATGAAAACTTGCAGATTTATTATATTGATTTGTTTCGTTGTTTAGTTGTTGATTCGCTTCATGCTGAATGCAGCAAAAGGATTCTAAAAAAAGTACAAGGCGGTAAAAAGCAATCGGACATTTTTCACCTCTTTTGCATCAAGAACCCTGCCTTTGTTATCGGGAATACCGTAACCGGCAGCTGTGAATTCAAGCTCGGCACATAATGAAAGATTACCGGAATTGAAGACGATGGAAGGCGCCAAGCGATATAAGAAGTCTACATCGTGGCCTCTACCATAATATGCTCCGACAACAGGGTCAGAAGCACCGAAATTTTTTCCATAGCCTATAAAGAGCCCTCCCTGCACACGTTCACCGTAAAGGATATTTCCCCAAACAGCCAAATGATTCAAAGGGGTGTATTCAATTCTGCCTCCCTCGCTGTCAATGACACTTTCGGCATATCCTCCCATCATCAGGTGCTCACTAAGATTCTGACCGTATATAGCCTTCCCTTTTATCTGAAAAAGATTCCTCCTGTAGCCGGCAAAAGCCATAAAAGCATAGCTTCCAAGCATTTCAGAGGTGTAATGCACATCACCGGTATCATCAATTTTGATGAAGTTTCTGGGCCTGATCATCTTGTAGTCGGCTGCAAATCCGGTTGTGAAATACTCTGATGTGCGCATCCACTGCAAATGAAGGTTCGGCATGTTCGCATTCCGGATGTAATCGGGTGTCGCACCCCTCGGACCGTCGCTGGCATTGTCTCGCTGGGCAATCATAGACAACATCCAGCGAGATTGATTGTTTCTGTATGTCAGAGTCGCTTGCGGATTACGTATGAAAGGCTGAAAGGGTGCTCCTGTATTCAGCGAAACCACTGTCGGAAACACCTCCGGGGTAAACATCGGATGCCACCACTGTCCGAGCAATAAGTCCCAACGCTTCCATTCCAGCAACATGTAAGCGTGACGTAACCTAAAACCATTGATATCTGCGTTGGTAACACCTGAAAAGTCAGCTTCAATCAAACCTGAAACGCGTGCACCAAAGGCATCAGGCCCTTCAATCCGGGTCAGAATACGCGAAGTAATTGCAGAAAAGTTATAGACAGGGTCGCCATGAATATCTTTGCCATTCACATCCGAGAATATCGAGTCAGGATACAGCAAAAACAGATCTTCTCTCGCTGCCACCACAGTGCGGCTGTCGACCCAGTAATCGGATTTCACAAACCCGGAAAAACGAAAGGAGAAAGCCCGGTCGTTTGTGTCAGGCAGCTCCTCCTGGTTGTCCGCTAATGTAAACAATGGGAACATGAACCAACCAGTCAATAAGAGTATGAGGTATCGTGGAAACATGGTTGAAGGTTTAGAGGTTGAAAAGTTTAGAAGTTTGGTTTGGTTTGGTGTGGTTTGGTGTGGTATTTGTTGCGGAAAAAACTTACAACCGGGTTTAAGGCTAATGAGGTGAGCATGCCAATGGTTCCTGCTTGCGGTGATGGTAGTCCTGCCGCGTACAAGATCAGGCAAACCATCAACCCACCGACTCCTGAAGCAATGGCACCGCTGCGCCTGGAGTCTTTTTTATACAATCCCCAGATGAACGGTCCCAGGAAGAAAGAGCCCAGTGCGCCCCAGGATATTCCCAGAATGGCAACGATGCTGTCGATGTTCAGATAGGCCAGCAATACGGCCAGGAAGACAAAAACGGCACTCATGATACGCATCATCATGGTCATTTTTCCATCTTTTACCTCTCTGTTAATGAAACCCTGGTAGAAGTCCTTTACAAAGGTTGAACTGGAAACCAGCACCAGGGCTGCCAGTGTCGACATCGATGCCGACAAGATGAGCAGGAGGATGATGACACTGATGGATGCCGGCACCACGTTGGTAAGCAGCTCCGGCATCAGGATGTCATAAATCGGGTGTCCGGCAATATCAAATGCCGCAGGAGCTGTTTCAGGGCTGAGAAACACCCTGGAGGTAGCCCCAACAAAATAGGCAACCCCTCCTATCAGGATCGCAAAAAGGGTTGACGCAAACATACCACGCTTTACGGTGGCTTTGTCTTTAATGGCATAAAACTTCTGGATCAGCTGTGGCATGGCAAAGGGTGCAAGGCTTGTCAGCAGCACGATCGACAAAAGGGGCCACCACCCCGGAGGCCCTACGGCACGGGTCAGTTTCGGGTCAATGGCTTGTAGCTCAAAGGTGATGCGCGCCAGTCCACCCCCTTCATGCAAAGTGCTAAAAAACAATATAACGACACTCACCGTCATGATGAGGCCAAATATCATGTCGATCAATGCCATCGATTTGTATCCTCCCATCACAAGATACAGTGCCGTAAAAAAGCCCATGAACAGCAGGGCGTGCCAGTATTCAATGTTGAAATTGGAAGTAAACAGATAGGACAAACCCATGAAAACGGCTGCCGTGTATGGGATCATGAAGACAAATATCACAAGGCTGGCCAGGAGTTTCAGCTCAGGACTGTCATAACGCTTTTTGAGATATTCGGGCAATGTGGTGGCACCCAAAGTCGCTCCAGGTTCTTTCAGTCGCATTCCAACCAACCGCCAGGCAAGCGTAACACCTACAATTGCATTGACCAGGGCAATCCATAAACCGGAATATCCAAAGTTCCAACCGATGTTCCCTGCAAAACCAATAAAGAGAACAGCACTGAAATAGGCTGTTCCATAAGAAAATGCTGTCATCCAGGGTCCGACATTCCCTCCTCCCAGATAAAAATCATTGAATGTTTTGGTACCACGCAAACCGCGAATTCCAACAATGATGATCATCAACGCATACAGGGATAACACGATGATTCTTTCAATCATATCAGTAGGTTTTATGATTTAGCGATATTGATCCGTGCATCCACTGCCACTATTTGATTCTTATTCCCCAAAAGCGGATTCAGGTCCATTTCAAAGATTTCCGGAGCCGTTTCCACAAGGGCAGATAAGCGCACGATCACATCCACAAATTGCTCAATTTTAATACCTTCCTGCCCTCTGACGCCTTCCAGTATGGCCTGACTTTTCAGGCCCGTGATCATTTCAAAGGCCTCATCCTCTGAAACCGGAGTAAGCCTTGTATTGATGTCTTTCAGCACTTCAATAAAAATGCCTCCCATTCCGCAGAGCACCATATGGCCAAATTTTTCTTCCCGCTTTGCTCCGGCAAACAGCTCCACACCGGAAAGCATGGGTTGCATCAAAATGGCTGTCGTTTCGGGGATATGCATCATCCGGTTGAATTCGCTGGTGAGCTGATCTTCATTCTTCACATTCAGCACAACGCCACCCACATCAGATTTGTGCACCGGGCCCACCACTTTCATGGCAATTGGGTAACCCATATTCGCTGCCTGTTTGCGTGCATCTTCAAGCCGGTCAGATACAGCCTCGGCCGCACGCGGAATTCCGGCAGCATCTAGAAGCTCCTGCACAGCTTCCGGAGCAAGGTAACCCTCTCCGGCATCATCAATCACCTTTCTGATCCTTTCACAATCCACATCATCAGGCGTCATAGCCGGTTCAGCAGGAGGAGGTGTGTGGTAAACCCTTGCCAATGCCTGTCCAAGCACCACCTCATCCGGAAAGTTGACATGTCCCTTGGCTATAAATGCATTCACCTCATCTGCAGCTGTCAATGTGCTGGGCAAGACAGGAAAAATGGGTTTTTTGTGTGTTTTCATTTTCTCATGCAGTACATCATAAACGTCAAAGACGGGAAACAAGCCGGGTGTACCAAAGATCACCACCACGCCATCGATGTCATCAAAATGCTTTTCGGTATAATTCAGAATGATTCCCAGCTGTTCGGCGTTTCCGGTTGCCAGAAAATCGATCGGGTTTGATACGGATGAACCGGGAAACAAATGCTCTAACAGCTCAAGGCTCTTCGGATTGTTGATTTGCGGAACCTCAAGTCCCCCTTCCGACAGGGCGTCTGTCAGCATCACGGCGGGACCTCCGGCATGGGTAACTATGGCAATCCGTTTACCTGTAAGCGGAGGATGCATAAAAACAGATGCAACAGCTATCAGGTCTTCACGGCCATGGCAGCGAACGATGCCCGCCTTCCGGAAGAGTGCCTCCACCGCCACATCAGAGCTGGCCAAAGCACCGGTATGTGAAGAGGCGGCGCGGCTGCCTGCCTCTGAAGATCCGGCCTTCACTGCAGCAATTCTGCACCCTTTCCTAATCAGTGAGCTGGCATGTTTCAGCAAAAGGTCAGATTTTGATATGTCTTCAATATATAACAGTTTGATGCGTGAGCTTTTCTCAGGGTCGAACGATTCATCCCAATATTGCACAACCTCTTCAACACCCATTTGTGCAGAATTCCCAACCGAAAAAACATTTGCAAATGTCAATCCCTTAGGAATTCCCGCTTCCATAATAAAACAGGCTGTAGCTCCGGAACCGGAAACAAAATCACAGCCTTTTGGATTCAATTTCGGAATGGGGTATGTAAACACACTATGATGGGAAGGGGTTAGCACACCTATGCAATTCGGACCAATCAGTGCGCCATTTACGCTATCAACAATCTTTACAAGTTGTTGTTCCAGTATTGCGCCTTCTTCACTTTCCTCGCTAAATCCGGCAGAAAGCACAATAAATGCACGGGTGTTTTTTTGACTCGCAAGCACCTCAACCGTTTCAGGCACAAAACGGGCTGCTATCGCAATGATTGCCAAATCAACATCAGGAAGATCGGAGACATCGGAATAACTTTTAATGCCCTGTACCTCGCTTTCCTTAAGGTTTGTCACATAAAGCTCACCGAAAAACTTACCATCAATCAGGTTTTTAAGCACCTTGCCTCCGGGCTTCATCACATTGTTCGACCCTCCGACCACCACGATGCTGCGCGGATTGAGTAACTGTTCATTAATCATACAATATCTGCTTTTAAGTAATCGAAACTATCTTTGTAATGGAATTTTGTGGCTAAAGTAAGAAAAAATTACCTACTTTTAAACACGAAGGTTAATGTGCAGATTAGCAGATTTGATAGTTTAAAGATTTCTAAATAATATAAAAATGAGAAAGAGGGAGCGGTTTGAGTTTGTTCTAAGTTATTTCGCCAAAAATCAACCGGCAGCGGAAACAGAACTTCGTTATAAAGACCCCTATCAGTTGATCGTTGCTGTGATCTTGTCGGCCCAATGCACCGATAAGCGTGTAAACATGATCACGCCCGACCTGTTCAATCGGTTTCCTGAGCCAGAAAGCCTTGCTGCAGCATCGGAAGAAGAAGTTTACGGGTATGTAAAAAGTTGTTCCTACCCCAACAGCAAAACACGCAACCTGATCGGGATGGCACAAAAGCTATGCTCTGAGTTCAATGGGCTGGTTCCGGATGATGTAAAAGAGTTAATGAAACTGCCCGGAGTGGGAAGAAAAACGGCCAATGTAATTGCTTCGGTGATATATCACAAACCTGCCCTTGCGGTCGACACCCATGTTTTCAGAGTCTCCAATCGTATTGGATTAACCACAAACGCGAAAACACCGTTAGAAACAGAAAACCAGTTATTAAAATACATCCCGGAGCACCAGGTAGCCATTGCGCATCACTGGCTGATCCTGCACGGCAGGTATATTTGCGTAGCAAGAAAGCCCAAGTGCGATATTTGTCCGCTAACCACGGCCTGTAGGTTCTTTAATAAGAAAAAAACAAATTGAACCTAGTGTCATGTCAACCATAGTATGGCGTATTTAAAATAATTTTGTATCTTTACCGAAAAAATGCCATGGTAAGAT
>PWNO01000092.1 GCA_003557765.1 Bacteroidales bacterium | reverse complement strand
GGTTACCGGATGCTCGACGGGCACCACCATGCCACTGATTTCATGGTTGCGGAGCTGCATCAAATGGGACTGATTCCCGACACCACTTCCTGGTGGCAGAAGCGGTTTTATATCCAGCACCGGATAAACCACTATATTGGCCTGCAAGTGCATGATGCAGGGGAATATGGCTTTGACACCGATGCGCGCAATGAACATATCCTGACCCCGGAGATCAGGGGCCGTGAAATTCAACCCGGCATGGTGATGAGCAACGAACCCGGCCTCTATTTTATGGTTGGTCTGCTGGATGGCATCCACGAAATGTTTGGACACCTGGCCACAGAAGAAGAACTGAACGCATTCGTTGAACAGGTAAGGCCCATATACGAGCAATATGAAGGAATCGGGGTGCGCATAGAGGATAACATTCTCGTCACGGAAGATGGTAACATCAACCTCTCAGCCCACGCCCCAAGAACGGTAGAAGAGATTGAAGCTGCCATGCGGTAGCATGTTAAATACATGAAACGAGCCATCCCAAATAAATTGACACACGCGAGGATGATTATTGTCACGGGGGCGTTCAGACTAAGGTAGGCTTTTGGCTTTTGGCTATTGGCACGAAAGCCAAAAACTAAAAGCCAATAGCAGTCCTGTTGAAAAATTAAACACCAGATAACCAACTACTTGCAAATTATAAACAGATAAAAGCCTTGATGACCACTTGCCCAGATTATTGCTCAAATATGGCATTAGGGTTGAATAAAAAGGAGCTTTAGTTCATGAAACTGATGAATGTGGCCATATTGCTGGTTATGGTGTGTGTTTTTTTATCTGTCCAGGCAGGTGAAAACTCCCAAATCGTCAATTATCCTCTCTTGCGGGTAGAAAGCGATTCAATCGATCTTGGCAACCTGGTGGCCGGAGAGCGTGCCAACGGTGAGGTAAAGGTCTATAATGACGGAGGAAAAGACTTGTTGATTGGCAGGGTAAGAAGTTCGTGCGGTCTGATGATCCCTACCTGGCCGGGTGAGGCTATCACACCAGGGGAAGAAGCCATCATCAGGTTCCGTTACAATACAAGCAGACAAGGTCCCTTTGTCCGGAATATCATCATACACACCAATGGACATCCAAAAACCACGGTGGTTAGGGTGACTGGCAACGTCGTGCCAGCAGCAGAATCATCAGAAGAAACTGAGAACATGGAATAGCAACGCAAATAGCATGACCAGGCATCCCGGAAGTTTAGGTAATTTTAAAAAATAATGGCAATTTTGCTAATCACTCATAATTTCTTAATAATTTAATTTCGCATACCATGCCAAAAATATCCGAAAAAGGGCAGATGATGCCCGCTTCCCCCATTCGTAAGTTAGTTCCTTATGCTGAACAGGCAAAGAAGAAGGGTGTGACCGTGTACCATCTAAACATCGGTCAGCCTGACATTCCGACACCCCAATCGATGATCGATGCGATGCACAAGCTAGACGTGAAAGTGATCGAATACAGCCACTCTGCGGGCATCTTGTCTGTCAGGCAAAAAATGTGCGAATATTACGCCCGGCACGACATCCAAGTCACGCCCGATGACATCATCATTGGTGCCGGTGCATCTGAAGCCATCCTTTTTGCCGTACAAAGCTGTCTCAATCCCGGCGATGAACTGATCACCCCCGAACCCTTCTACGCCAACTATAACGGGTTTGCCATCAGTGCAGGTGTCACGGTAAAGCCCATCCCCTCCACCATCGAGGACGGCTTTGCGCTGCCGCCTATCGAAGAGTTTGAGAAGGCCATCACGGACAAAACCAAGGCCATCATGATTTGCAACCCCAACAACCCCACCGGATATCTCTATTCAAAAGAGGAGCTGGAGGTGTTGCGCAAGATCGTGAAGAAATACGACCTGTATCTTTTTGCTGATGAGGTATACCGTGAGTTTTGCTATGACGGCACCACCCATCACTCGGTCATGAACCTGGAGGGCCTTGAGGAAAATGTGGTGCTCTTTGATTCTGTCAGCAAGCGCTTCAGTGCTTGCGGCATCCGGATCGGAGCCATGGTTTCCCGCAACAAGGAGGTGATGCAGACCGCCCTGAAGTTTGCCCAGGCGAGGCTGAGTCCGCCCTCACTGGGTCAGATCGCCACTGAGGCGGCAATGGATACACCCGACAGCTATTTTGAAGAAATCATTGCAGAATACCTGGCGCGCCGCAATACGGTTGTGAAGGCCCTGACAAGTATGGAAGGCGTGATCTGCCCCACCCCAAAAGGCGCATTTTACGTAGCCCCAAGCCTGCCGATCGACGATAGCGACAAATTCTGTCAGTGGCTGCTGGAAGATTTCAACCACGAGAACCAAACCGTGATGCTGGCACCCGCCACCGGATTCTATGCCACTCCCGGCGCCGGAAAGAAAGAGGTAAGGATCTCATACGTACTCAATGTGGAAAACCTGTCGAAAGCAATGAAGTGCCTGGAAGTTGCCCTCAGTGAATACCCTGGAAGAACTATTTAAAGGCAAAAACAAAAGCAAAGCATTAAACGCGTAAAGGGTTATTTGGTTAAACGCCATTAACCCTTTTTTTACTGAATCTGATCCCAGACATCAAAACGCTGAATGCATTAACGGTTGTCCCATAAGATTTCTCACGGAGCTTGTTCTGAGCGAAACGAATAGATTTAGAATCGGCGCCCTGAGCGCAATCTCCTTCTTGCATTTTACTTTACTACACCCTAACCTGCATTATTTACAAAAAGCAAACAAATTGAGTTTTTACAAACATATATTCTTACAGTCACATATTCAAGCAAGTACAGCAATTTGTTTGCTTTTTGTAAATAATGCAGGCTAAATCAAATTTTTTCTACAAGAAACCGGCCAGTAAACGAGGCCTCGCACTCCGCTAAGCCCTCAGGGGTTCCTTCAAATACCAGGTAACCCCCTTCGTCACCACCTTCAGGCCCCAGATCAATAACCCAGTCGGCACTTTTAATAACCTCAGGGTTATGCTCGATGATGACCACAGTATGTCCATTGTCTATCAGGGCATTGCAAGCCATAAGCAGTTTGTCGATGTCATGGAAATGCAGACCAGTTGTCGGCTCATCAAAGATAAACATGGTTTTCTCAGGTGTGATCCCCTTGGTCAGGAAGGAAGCCAACTTGATCCGTTGCGCCTCACCCCCGCTGAGCGTACTGGATGGTTGTCCCAGGCGGATGTATCCCAGTCCGACATCCTGAAGGGGCTGCAGTTTGGTTGCAATGCGATTGCAGATGGCGCCACAAGACGCCGCGTTCTTGAAAAACGGGATGGCATCATCCACCGTCATATCCAGGATATCGGCAATGGTCTTTTCGTTAAAAACCACATCCAGAATCTGCTCTCGGAAGCGTGTGCCATTGCATGTTTCACAGGAAAGTACGATATCGGCCATGAATTGCATCCCAATCTTCACCTGGCCTTCACCCTCACACTCCGGACAACGTCCGCCTTCAATATTAAAAGAGAAAAATCCCGGTTTATAACCACGTGTTTTAGCCAGTGGCTGTGCAGCATAAAGTTGCCTGATCTCATCATAGGCCTTGATGTAGGTAACCGGGTTCGATCGTGAGGACTTGCCAATAGGGTTTTGATCCACATACTCTACATCCTTGATGCTTGCCGTATCGCCACTGATATCATCAAAAGCACCGGTCCTTTCTCCATAGCCTCCATACATTTTTTTAAGCGCAGGAAACATAATGTTCCTTACCAGCGTGCTCTTGCCAGAGCCACTCACCCCGGTGATCAGTGTCATCACCTGCAAGGGGATCTTTACATCAAAGCCCTTCAGGTTATGCTGCCTGACTCCCTGCAATTCAATGTATTCCTTCCAGGGACGTCGCAGCTCAGGTACTATGATCGCCTTTTGCTTATTCAGATAAGCCGCCGTAATACTGTGCTTGTCTTTGAGCAGCTTTGCCAACGGGCCCTGGAAAACGATCTCTCCCCCCTTCGTTCCTGCCAGCGGGCCGATGTCGATCAACTGGTCAGCAGCACGGATGATATCCTCATCGTGCTCCACCACGATCACTGTGTTACCCAAATCACGAAGTCTCTTCATCACTTTAATCAGGCGATGATTGTCGCGCTGATGCAAGCCGATGCTCGGCTCGTCAAGAATATACATCGAGCCGACCAGACTACTTCCGAGGGAGGTGGCCAGATTGATCCTTTGTGACTCGCCACCCGACAAAGTGTTAGACAAACGGTTGAGCGTGAGGTAACCCAGCCCCACGTCGTTCAGATATTCCAACCGGTTGCTGATTTCAACCAGCAATCGCCCGGCAACAGCCCGATCCTCTGCAGATAGTTCAAGTCTTGCAAAGAATTGCTGCAGTTCATCGAGCGGCATCACCACCAGTTCGGTGATGGCGTGGCCTGCTACTTTCACATAGGATGCATCTTTACGCAAACGGGTACCCCTGCACTCCGGACAAAGCTGCTTGCCCCTGTATCTCGACAGCATCACACGATATTGTATCTTGTAAGTATTTTCCTCAATCATCGTAAAAAAGTCGTGTAAGCCCTTAAAATATTGGTTGCCAGTCCAGATGAGCTCCTGTTGCTCCGATGTAAGTTCACGGTAAGGTTTATGGATAGGAAAGTCAAATTTATAGGCATGTCTGACGAGTTGCTCTTTCCACCATCCCATCTTTTCGCCACGCCAGCAGGCAATGGCATCCTCATAGACGGAAAGCCGCTTATTGGGCACTACCAGGTCGGGGTCAATCCCTATCACACTGCCAAAACCTTCACATGAAGGACAAGCGCCATAAGGATTGTTGAAGGCAAACAGGTTGACAGCCGGCTTTTCAAAAGTCATACCATCGCGTTCAAAACGATTACTGAAGTCGCGTTTTGTTGTTATTTCTGTATGCGAATACGAAAGGGTACACTCGCCCTCTCCTTCATAAAAAGCCGTTTGGACAGAATCTGCAATTCGGGCATGAAGGTCAGGGTCTTCAGGATCAACAAGGAAACGGTCGATGATGATAAACAGGCCAGCCGCGGCAGCCAGCTCTTCGGTGGAATGCAATACCTGTTCAATTTTACAGATCTCTCCTCCTGCCATGATACGCGTAAAACCCTGTTGCATCAGGATGGCCAGCTGTTGCTCCAACGTCCGGTCTGTTTTTTGGTTCAGTCGGGCCAATATCATAACCATCGTATCGGGTGCAAGCTCAAGGCAAAAATTAACCACATCGGTAACGGTGTCCCTTTTAACCAATTCGCCTGAAATGGGAGACCAGGTCTTTCCGATACGGGCATACAGCAGTTTGAGATATTCATAAACCTCTGTGGAAGTACCCACCGTCGATCTCGGGTTGCGCGTATTCACCTTTTGTTCGATGGCGATGGCAGGCGAAATGCCTTTGATATAGTCCGCCTCGGGTTTGTGCATGCGCCCAAGAAACTGCCTGGCATAGGCACTAAGGCTTTCAACGTAGCGGCGTTGCCCCTCCGAGTAGAGGGTATCAAAAGCCAGTGACGATTTTCCGCTGCCGCTAAGCCCGGTGATCACCACCAACCGATTACGTTCAATGGCCACATCCACGCTCTTGAGGTTGTGCACGCGTGCCCCTTTGATCAGGATGTATTCCTGCGGATCCAGACGGTCAATGTGATGCATGGTGGTCCTTTCTGGGAGAATCCGCAAAGGTACAAATTATTGACTTGTTGAAGAAGGGGCTGGATGATACCAGGATACGCGATTTGACCGGTTAGAGGTCTGGGTTTTGACGTGCCGCGCTGGCTTTAATGATGTGCCTGAAATGGCTCGGGGAGTCTTCGATTCGAAAGGTGAGGCGATCCGGACTTTAAAGCTTTAGGTTTTCCGGTGATCGCGATGACCGAGGGGGATTGTAATGGACCAGTTGTGGGCGGTGCAGTGACAGACTGAGGAGTTATTGAATTATAGATTGATTGATTTATAAGACGGGCTTCTTATAAAAAATCCTCTGGTAAATAACCCAGGGTTAAAGGCATGAGGATTTTTTGTATCTTGCAGCAGTTAGCTACGTATACATAAGTAATAAACTAATCGGAAAATAACAGGCCTTATGATGCAGGAGAATCTCAGCGATTTTATTTTAAAAGCCATCCGGCACAATTGGAAAATTACGGCTTTTACCGATTATGGTGGCAAAAGCTACACCTATAGTGATGTGGCCGGTTACATCGTCCATTTACACACCCGTTTTGAAGTTTACGGCATCAAGCCCGGTGACAAGATCGCTCTGCTGGGGAAAAACTCTGCCCATTGGGGTATATCCTACCTTGCGATTATCACTTATGGTGCCGTGGTTGTGCCTATCCTGCCGGATTTTAAGTCCAACGATGTTCATCATATCGTAAATCACTCAGAAAGCCGTTTGCTGATGAGCAGTGACGTGCTTTTTGATGCGCTTGACTCGGAAAAAATGGACAAATTGCTGGGCATTGTTTCCGTGAATGACTTTTCAGTGCTGGCAGACGGCAAGGAAACCTCTTTACGCGGGAAGGCAGAAATGATTGAAGACCGCCACCAGGAGCATTATCCTTATGGGGTACAATCCGATAACCTGCATTTACCCGTCATTCCAAATGAAAACCTGGCGGTGATCAGTTACACATCGGGAACCACAGGATTTACCAAAGGCGTGATGCTCCAGCACAATTCGCTGGCTGCCAATGTGGTTTACGCAAACAACAACATGCCACTGAATCCGGGCAACCGGATCGTATCCTTCCTGCCACTGGCACACGCTTATGGATGCGCCTTCGAGTTTTTATGGCCGTTTACCCTGGGTTGTCACATCACCTTCCTTACCAGAACGCCATCGCCACAGACCATACTGCAGGCTTTCAATGAAGTAAAGCCAAAGTTGGTACTATCCGTGCCGCTGATCATAGAAAAGATTTACAAGAAACAAATCCTTCCGGCCATTGAAAAACCCGCTATGAAACGGTTAATTAACACACCCGTTATTGGCGGCATCATCAAAAAGAAAATCCGCAAAAAGTTGGTGGATGTCTTTGGTGGCAACTTTCATGAAGTGGTCATTGGCGGTGCCCCACTCAACAAGGAGGTGGAAACTTTTCTGCACAACATTCGCTTCCCTTACTCTATTGGATATGGAATGACGGAGTGCGGACCGCTGATCAGCTATGCCAACTGGAACAAAACGCGGTTGGGATCAGCAGGAAAGATCGTAGATACCCTGGAAGCAAAAATTGACAGCCCGGATCCCGCCAAAGAAGCAGGAGAAATCCTTGTCAGGGGTGAAAATGTGATGATGGGCTATTATAAAAATGAAGAAGCCAC
The DNA here is from genome assembly GCA_003557765.1 of Bacteroidales bacterium. The sequence goes on along the minus strand of PWNO01000092.1, from coordinate 6,422 downwards.
CAGGGAAGCCCTCGACGAAGAAGGATGGCTGCATACCGGTGACCTTGGCATGATAGATCGGGATGGCTTCATCTTTATCAAGGGCAGAAGCAAAAGTATGATCCTGGGGCCTTCCGGTCAAAACATCTACCCGGAAGAGATTGAAGCCAAACTAAACAACATGGCATTCATCCAGGAGTCTCTGGTTATTGAAAACAAAGGGTTGCTGGAGGCATTAATATATCCGGACTATGAAGCTACCGACAAAGCTGGAATGAAGGAGAAAGTACTCAAGGATACATTAGAGGAGTATAGGCAATTACTTAACAAAAGGCTGCCTGTGTACATGAACATCTCAAACATCAAAATCGTACCAGAAGAATTTGCCAAGACACCCAAAAAAAGCATCAAGCGTTTCCTTTACACACTCGACAGATAAAAAATTGGCGATTTTTTGTTGGGGATTTAAAAAAAAACATATCTTTGCCTTGTCATATCATCAAAATGACATACCAATCAATATTCAGTGCAAACCAAAACATAGGAGGACGAATTATCGAATAGACGCTTACGCTGTTTAATTATTTAAGGAGGCCATTATTATGAATGACCGCACAGCGATTAGCGATCAGGAGTTGATTCGTCAATTCATCGCCGGTGATCACCATGCACTGGAGTTACTTATCAACCGCCACGAGCGAAAAATTTTTTCCTACATCCTTCTTATCGTCAAAGACAAGCATCTTGCTGAGGATGTCTTTCAGGACACATTTATCAAGATCATCAAAACTTTGCGGGCTGGAGCCTACAATGAAGAAGGAAAGTTTCTTCCCTGGGCTATGCGTATTGCCCACAACCTGATCATTGACTTTTTCCGCAAATCAAAACGCATGCCTTTCAAGGAAAATAGCGAAGAGTACGACCTCTTTGAAACACTGAAGGTATACGAAGACACCATTGAAGATCAGATGATCACCGGCCAGATCCACCAGGATGTGCGCAAGCTGATCGAACACCTGCCCGAAGAGCAGAAGGAAGTGTTAAAGATGCGTCACTACAAAGAAATGAGCTTTAAGGAGATTGCACACGAAACCAACGTGAGCATTAATACCGCACTGGGCAGAATGCGTTATGCGCTGATCAACCTGCGGAAGATGATCGAGGAAAAAAATATCATCCTGACACGCTAAATATTCGCCAGCACCTCAAGACCAGCAAGGATGCAGAGGTTATAGCCTTGTCAGCATATGAATCAAATCAGCAGCAAAGCATGAATAAGCAACAACCGGGAGCCCTATCAGACTGCTCCGGGCCCCTTCGAGGGAACTCCGATTACAAGATACCGGCATGGCCGGTATTTTTTGTTACTTAAACACCGAATTAGCTGCTCAAGACAAGTCATTTTGCATTACCTTTGGTTGATACATCATATTCAACACCTTTCCATAAACCCACATTATGCAAATCAGTGAAAATCATCCGTTGAAGTCCCTGAATACCTTCGGGATAGATACGCATGCCAATTACTACACCGAGTTGCATGATCAAGACGCACTGCAGGCATTGCATGCGGACACCTCCGTGTTTCGCGAAAAACACCTGGTGCTTGGAGGAGGCAGCAACATCCTTTTCTCAAGGGACTTTATCGGCACTGTAATCAGAATAAAATTTGGCGGCAAAGAGGTCATAGACAGGAATGAAGGCCATGTTTTTTTGCAGGTCCAGGCAGGTGAGCATTGGGACAACCTGGTCGCATACTGTGTATCCAAGGGTTGGGGTGGGCTTGAAAACCTGTCTTTGATTCCAGGGCAGGTTGGGAGCAGTCCGATCCAAAACATCGGCGCTTACGGGGTTGAACTGGAAAACACATTGGTGTCACTCGAGGCCTTCGACAAGGAAACAGGAAAGACAGTGACTTTCACCCATGATGACTGTCAGTTTGGTTACAGAACAAGTTATTTCAAAAGCAGCGGCAGCGATCAATATATCATTACGTCAGTCACTTTCCGGCTTGATGAACATCCCAAATTAAACACAAGATATGGCAGCGTCTCAGAAGAGCTGAATAAAATGGGGGTTTCCTCACCCACCATAGCAGATGTGCGGGAAGCCGTTTGCCGTATTCGCAGAAGCAAGCTGCCCGACCCGGAAGAACTGGGGAATGCAGGTAGTTTTTTCAAAAACCCGGTGGTCTCTGAGAAAGCCTTTCGAACATTAAAGAACGAATATCCGCAAATTGCAGCATATCCGACAGCGCAGGGTATAAAGCTTGCAGCTGGCTGGCTTATAGAACAGGCAGGGTGGAAAGGCTACAGGCAAGGCGATGCCGGGGTGCACGACAAACAAGCACTTGTGCTGGTCAACCATGGGGACGCAACAGGGAAAGACATCCTGGACCTTGCAGGTCGTATCAGGAAGTCTGTTCAGACACGTTTTGGTGTGAGCCTAGAGCCTGAGGTGATTATTGTTTGATGTAAGGAAATACGCGTGGATGTGAGGATGTGTGGTTGCAGAGATGCGAATGGGCGCAACCACCTTTATCCATAAAGTTATTGACTTTTAGGCTTTTCGGCATTTTGACATTTTGACTTTATAATATACATATGATGCGCAACGAAACCCTGGTTAACAAATTTGAAAAAGCAGGCATGGTCACGGTAATCATCATCTGGCTATTGCGGGCGATACTAGGACCGATGTTTAACTTTACCCTGTTGCTGACCACCACCCTGCTGGCCATTTATTACCTGTGGTTTGGTTTCTTTATTTTTAATAGGATGCAGCCCCTGGACCTGCTTTATCAGCATCATCACAGGCAGATCCAACGCTTTCACATTGCAGCCGGGATCACTATGGGCATCATTCTTTCTTACAGCCTGATCGCCATCATTTTTGGATTCCTTTTCTTTCCGGGCATGCAAGCCGCCATGATTAGTGCTGTAACGATTTTGCTTCTTTTTACCGTATTTGTCCTTGCCTATGAGAAGGTCAAAAAAAGACACGAAAAACTATGTCGAAGATTTTACATGAGAGCGGCGATTGTTGGCACCATCCTGGCTGCATTGTTGTTTATCCCACTGGAAAACAGGCTTTACATTCTATTCCGCGACCACCCGGAATTCCGCGAAGCTTACCTCGAATATCGTGAAAACCCAGATGACGATGAAGCCATAGAAAGACTTCGTGAAGAAAGAAGTAAGTTCAGGTAAGAGATGATCAGCCTATGCCCAACTCGTCTTGTATACGCTTTGTCTGGCTTAGCAAAACCGCTCTTTGTTGCGCATAATCTTCAATCTTATCCAGACTGCTCCGGCAACTAAAGTAAAACTTGATCTTTGGCTCGGTGCCGGATGGTCGCATGGTAACCTTGGTGCCATCTTCCAATACAAACTGGACGACATTGGCCTTGGGTAAATCGATAGGAAATTTCTGGTCGAGATAAAGGTCGTGATCGATACCTGACTGATAATCCAATATACGTGCAATAGTAAGCCCATCAAGACTTTCCGGCGGCTCGTGACGAAATTTTTCCATCATGGCCCTAATCTCCTCAGCACCTTCGATGCCCTTTCGGGTAATAGATACCAGCGACTCAACATACAGGCCATTCCTCACGTAAATAGACCGCAAAAGGTCGTATAGGGTCATATCCTGGGACCTGGCCCATGCTGCGGCCTCCGCTAACATGCAGCAGCTGATGACGGCATCTTTGTCACGTACCAGGTCGCCCACAAGAAAACCATAACTCTCCTCACCACCACAAAGGAACTGCTTGCTTTCTTCAAGTAGTCGCATCTTTTCTGCAATGTACTTAAAACCGGTAAGTACATCCATCGATTCCACCTGATAATCAGCAGCTATCTCACTTAGCAGGTCCGTTGTCACAATGGTTTTCACAATGTACTCGTCACCCTGCAGTTTGCCCTGCTGGTGCATCTGCTCCAGCACATACCAGGTGAGGATACTTGCACATTGATTGCCGTTTAGCAGGATGTATTCCCCTTTGTCGTCCTTGATCCCTGCCCCAAGCCTGTCACCATCCGGATCCGTAGCCATCACCAGATCAGCGTCCACTTCCTTAGCTTTTGCAAGCGCCATCTCAAAAGCAGCTGATTCTTCCGGATTGGGTGATTTTACCGTAGGAAAATTGCCATCCGTTACATCCTGCTCTGGCACATTATATACTGATTTGAAGCCAAAGGCCCTCAGGGCCTGAGGAACCAGCCTCACCGTGGTTCCATGAATCGGCGTAAACACGATCGGGAGATCGCTTTGTGCACGGTTGGTTTCCGGGTTAAGCGAAAGCGCACTAATCTGCCTGACATACTCACGGTCAAAAGATTCGTCCAGCTGGGTAACCAGAGTCAAATCGCCATCAAAGCGCACATCCTGGACGCTGGTTTTTTTCACCTCTTCGATGATATTTTTATCATGTGGAGGAACAAGCTGGCCGCCATCTTCCCAATATACTTTGTAGCCATTGTATTCAACCGGATTATGGGATGCAGTGATCACGATACCAGCCTGGCAGTTGAGTTCCCGGACAGCAAAGGAGAGCAGTGGTGTGGGGCGCAGGTCATCAAACACAAAAACCTGTATACCGTTAGCGGTAAGCACATCTGCAGTGATCCTGGTAAAAAAATCACTATTGTTGCGGCAGTCATGCGCAATCGCCACTGAGGGACGCTTCATGTCAGGAAAAGATCTGAGCAGATAATCTGCCAGTCCCTGCGTGGCCATTCCTACAGTGTATTTATTCATCCTGTTAATACCGACACCCATAATGCCACGCAAACCGCCCGTCCCAAACTCCAGGTCTCTGTAAAATGCGTCAGCAAGTTCACCGGGGTTTTCATCCATTAAGCGTTGCACCTCCTTGCGCGTTTCTCCATCAAAAACATCCGTCAGCCAAATCTCAGCCCGGTCCTTGATTGCCTGGTCTGCTTTGCTCATCTTCTATGCCTTTCTTTGGTTCACAATATGATTTTGCATACAGCATATAAGCTGATCAAATATAAGGCATTTTTTTTGGTCTTACATCAGCAAACAGCCCCTGCCAGTCATTAGCGATTATTCGCGGGGCTCATCAGCCTTTCCCTGCGCATCTCAAAGATATCTGTGGAGATGGAATAGTCGCCGATCAGGTGCTTGGCAAAATAGTCGGCTGTGAGCCAGAAGTTATATTCGTTAAACCGACCATATCCATGCCTTTGCCCGGGAAAAATATGCATATCAAAACGCTTGTTGGCTCTCATCAGGGCATTTGCCATCCGGTAGGTGTTGGCAGGATGCACATTGTTGTCCATGTCACCGGTGGTGAGCAAAAGCTTACCTCTCAGGTTAGCCGCCAGCGCTGAATTGGTTTCAATGTCATAGACAAACTTCACCTCGCCCTGGTTGTTTACGATCTCTTTGACACCATGGTGTTTCTCGCTCCACCACCGGTTATAAATGTTGTTTTCGTGGTTACCGGCGCTGGAAACGGCAACCTTGAAAAAGTCGGGATATTGCAACATGGCGGCCGTAGACATGAATCCACCCCCTGAGTGACCAAAAATGCCCACACGGTCGATATCGATGAAGTCATGCCGGTCGGCAAGCTGCTCTGCACCGTATTTCTTGTCATCCAGGCCATAATCGCGCAGGTTGCCATACCCGTAATTATGGTACCACTTAGACCGGTTGGGGTGTCCGCCCCTGTTACCGATGCTTACCACAATAAACCCCAGCTGGGCCAGTCTGTCGGTGCGATCCATACGATGTGAAAAACTTACATTCACCGCTTCCGTCTGCGGACCAGGATACACATACATGATGAGCGGGTATTTTTTATCCGGATTAAAATCAAACGGTTTGTACATCACCCCATAGAGATCCGTTACGCCGTCGGCGGCCTTGACCGAATATGGAACCGGAAACTGATATCCGGCATTCTTTAAATTACTCAGATCTGCTGTTTCCAGCTTCATCACCAGCTCGCCATCCGTGTTCCTCACCTCTGAAGCAGGGGTGGTATCCACTCTTGAATAATTGTTTACAAAATAGTTGTAGGAGTCGCTGACCACGGAATGATGATTGTAGTTTCCGGGATTAAGCAGGCGCAGATCACTCCCATCCAGGTTAACCCGGTACAGGTGCCTGTAATAAGGGTTTTCTCCCTCTTCCCTTCCGTGGGCAGTAAAGAACATCACCCGTTCATCTTCATCCACCTTCAGTATCTGGTGGCTGTGCCACGGGCCACTGTTAATCTGCCTGATCAATTCGCCATCGGGTCCGTACAAATAAAAATGAGCCCATCCGTCGCGTTCAGACCAGTGAATGATCTCACCCGTTTCTCTGATCAGATAAGGGGTACGGGTATCCACATAGGTGTTCATGCGCTCTTCGATCAGGACATCCACCTCACCGGTTTCCAGGTTGGCACGACACACGTCGTAGCGCTT